>CAYFUV010000001.1:0-12347 GCA_964346435.1 uncultured Candidatus Bathyarchaeia archaeon
AAAATATTAACTGAAAGGTCTGTACCATCAGTTTTAAAGCAAACCTATCAAAACTTTGAAATAGTGATAGTAGGAGATCATTGCACAGACAATACAGAAGAATTAATTAAAAAAATAAATGATAAACGAATAAAATTTTATAATTTGCCAAAAAGAGGGAGTTATCCAAGAAATAAGGTCGATCGATGGGCTGTCGCTGGAGTGGAGCCAGCGAATAGGGCAATTGAATTGTGTTCTGGCAAATGGATAGCGCGATTAGATGATGATGACGAATTTTCGAAAGATCATATTGAAGTCTTATTGAATCACTCATTAGAAAACAATTATGAAATGGTTTACGGAAAAGTAAAAAGGGAGATTAGTTCGAACAAGTGGGTCGAGATGGGGGAATATCCATTTAAATATGCAAGAATTTGTCATTCTTCAATATTATACAATTCAAAATTAAAATTCTTCAAATATGATATCGATGCTTGGAAATATGGGGAGACTGATGACTGGAATATGTTGAGAAGAATGAAAGAAGCTGGCGTGAAAATAGGGTTCATTAATAAAGTTGTGGGAAAATATCATTGGCCTGCGCGATTCAAATAAAAACTGATCAAGAGCGCTTGCTGATTGACGTTAGTTAGGGCTGAAACATTATGATAACAGTCACAAAGCCAGACCTTCCACGATTTGAAAAGTATATCGAATATTTGAAGAAGATATGGTTAAGTGGATGGCTGACAAATAATGGAGAATTTGTCCAATTATTGGAGAGAAGATTAAGCGAGTATCTTAAGGTAAGAAATCTGGCGCTTGTTGCTAATGGCACGTTGGCTCTCCAAATAGCTTTAAAAGCTTTGGATCTTCATGGCGAAGTCATTACGACTCCTTTTACCTTCCCTGCAACTACGAATGTGATATTGTGGGAAGGGCTTGTGCCTGTATTTGCGGATATTGACCCAGCGACATTTAATCTTGATCCAGAGGATGTTGAGAAAAAAATAACGAAGAAAACATGTGCAATACTCGCAACGCATTTGTATGGCAATCCCTGTCATGTTGAAGAGCTTGAAGAGATATCTGATGAACATAACTTGAAATTAATTTTTGATGCCGCACATGCTTTTGGAGTAGAGTACAAAAATAAATCTGTATTGAACTATGGGGATATTTCGGCTTTAAGTTTCCATTCCACCAAGGTTTTTCATACAATTGAGGGAGGAGCAATTATTACTGAAGATGAGAAATTACTTGAGAAATTAAAGTTACTGAGGGATCATGGAATTAGATCCGAGGAAGAGGTAGTCCTCCCGGGAATAAATGCTAAGATGAACGAGTTTCAAGCGGTAATGGGTCTATGCAACCTTGAAGAAGTTGACGAAAAAATTAGATTAAGGAAAATGATCTATGAGTATTATAAGACAAAGTTAAGTAACACTGGAAATATTCGATTTCAAAAAATAATTGCTTCCAGATATAATTATTCCTTTATGCCAATTTGTTTTGAAAAAAACGAAGAAAGAGATGAAATATTCTCCGAGCTAGTTAGAAATAGGATCAAGCCTCGCAAATATTTTTTTCCGTTAATAGTCGATTTTGATTATTTAAAAAACGGTAAGCTGGATTTAGTTGAGAGATATAACTTGAGGGTAGCTACTGATATTGCCGGTAAAATCTTGTGTCTCCCAATATATCCTGATTTGAATGTGGAAGCAGCAGATGAAATTTCCAATATTATTGAAGGATATTTCCGTTAAGAACACACAATACGATTTTGACAAATTTTCAAATATTAGCTTGTGTGAAAAGAAAACAGCCACATGTAAAAAGACAATTTATATTTATGACATTCTAGTGGGATGAAAAATTAAGGGCATAATCCTTCACGGCGGTCGTGGAACTAGGCTTAGGCCTTTGACTTACCATTTGCCTAAGCAACTTATTCCCATAGCCAACAAGCCTATTTCGCAATATGTGCTGGAAAATTTAAGAAATTCCGGAATCAAGGATATCTTGATCGTTCTCGGTAATATTTTTCCTGAAAAAGTCAAAGAGTACTATGGCGATGGCAGTCGATTTGATGTAAGAATTTCTTACGTTTGTCAACCTAGACCAAAGGGAATAGCACACGCTATATCGCTGTGTAAAAGTTTTGTATGCAATGAAAAATTCATAGTGTATCTTGGGGATAACATTCTCGAAGGGAGTATTGAGAAATATGCAAAAAAGTTCATTTCAAAAGATTACGAGGCAATGATTCTATTAACCAGAGTCAACAATCCCTCAAATTTTGGTATTGCACAATTGGATATAAATGGCAGGCTAATCAAGCTTGTTGAGAAGCCCAAAGACCCCCCCAGCAATTATGGATTAATCGGGATTTATTTTCTATCGCCGAAAATTTTCGGCTTTATTGATGATTTAAAACCTTCATTGCACAGGGAACTCGAGGTTACAGATGCCTTACAATCACTCGTATCAAAAGGATTCAATGTAGGATACGACTTTGTAAAGGATTGGTGGAAGGATATTGGGACCCCTGAAGATCTAATTGATGCGAATAGATATGTACTAGACAAGCTGGAGCTTGGACTCAAGAGAACACTTGATGGCTTTCCATCGCATGGAGAGAGGATATTTGTTGATGAAGGGTCTGTTGTCGAACAAGGCGCCTCAATTAGAGAGCCTAGTGTGATAGGTAGGGGATCCAGGATCGAGACTGGTGTTTGTATAGGGCCTTATACAAGTATAGGTAATAACGTCATTGTGAAAAGAGGAAAAATAGAGAATTCCATAGTCATGGATCACAGTGTAGTGGATGTTGAAGAAAAAGTCGTCGGCAGTATAATTTCCCCTGATTGTCAGGTTTTGAGGATAACCAAAAGTAAAACCGAAGGAAAGGAGTTATTATCAGGATAGGTAATAAAAATACATTTTTGAAAGAAGGTTTAATAGGTTTTTAGTCACAATACCTTTCCCTTGTATGTTGAGTATTGAAAGCTATCCCTGAAGGCGTCTATTATGAACTTTCTAATAACCGGTGGCCTAGGCTTCATAGGCAGCAACTTCATAAAGTATCTATTAGACAAACATCAAGACATTCAAATAATAAATTTAGATATGATGTCCTACGGGTCCAATCCAGACAATTTAAAGGATATTGAATGTAATGGACGATACGACTTCGTTAAAGGGGACATATGCGATAAAAAATTGGTAAAAAGACTTTTAAAAAATGTCGATGTCGTGATAAATTTTGCAGCAGAGTCGCATGTGGACAGAAGTATAGCGGACCCACTGCCATTTTTCAAAAGCAATGTGGAAGGCGTTCTGACAATACTTGAGCTTATCAGAGATACTAATGATGAAATCAAGTTAATTCAAGTTGGAACAGATGAAAGTTATGGGGAAATATTGGAAGGGTCTGTAACAGAAAGCGGTAGCCTCAAACCATCTTCGCCATACGCTGCCTCGAGAGCGTCAGCTGATATGTTTTGTTTAGCATATCATCGAACTTATGGCCTAAATGTGATTTTGACTAGATGTACGAATAACTATGGCCCTTTTCAGTTCTTAGAGAAATTTATCCCGAAAACTATTATTAGGGCATATCAAAATCTGAAAATTCCTATGTATGGTTCAGGAAGCAACATCAGGGATTGGGTATATGTAACCGATCATTGTGATGCGATAAGCAAAGTTCTAGAGAAAGGAAAGATAGGGGAGATCTATAATATCTCAAGCGGAGACGAATTAAAGAATATCGAGGTTGCTGAGAAAATCCTGGACATGATGCATAAGCCTGAGCGTTTAATAGAATTTGTTGAAGATAGACCAGGTCATGATATTCGATATAGCTTAGATTCGAGCAAGATTAGAAGAGAGCTTGGGTGGAGGCCGAAATATAGGTTTATGGAAGGCATGAAAAAGACAGTGGATTGGTACCTTTCAAACGAGCGATGGTGGAAAAATCTGCTCAACGAACAAGCTATCCATCCGACGCCTTGGAAATTGAAATGGTAGCGCGCAGTACAGAAACCTTCTAGCGGAATTCAAAATATTGAATGCATGCCACATCGACTAAGCCTTAAATAAATTTTTATTACCTATAAAATCATCTAAAGCAGAATGTTTAGTTTATATTGGCTAAGAATTGGGTCGCAGAAATAAAAAGCCATCAAAGGTGGAGATTCCATATATGGAAATGAAAATTCTAGATAAAGGTACTCAGGTGGAAGCACCGAAAATAACTCCCAATGAGTTTCGAGAATGGGTTCATAAGAATAAGCCAAGAACTATGGTGGACAAAACCATGGATGCGAAGACCGCTGTCAATAAATTCATGAAGAATGGCGATATAGTATCTATAAGTGGCTGTAGCTTCGTGAGAATCCCAACCACCATTTTGCATGAAGTAGTTAGGCAAAGAGTTAAGGACTTGTATGTCGCTGGTGGGACCAGATCTATTGATGTGAATATGCTGACCGATAATGGTCTAGTCAGGCATATCGATGCGGGATACATTGTTGGGCTAGAAGTACTTGGCCTTCCTAGAATGAGTAGAAAAATTGTGGAGAAGGCAAAAACGAAAGGAGAACTTACGATAACAGAATGGGATAACGCCTCAATGGCTTGGAGGCATAAGGCAGCAGGGATGGGAATTCCATTCATTCCGGTAAGGCATATGATGGGTGCAGATGGGTTCAAATATAGCGGAGCCATAAAAGTCCAGTGTCCGTTCACAAAAGAGGAAGTAGTTCTGGTCCCTGCGCTCTTCACAGATGTAGCATTGATACACGTTCACGAGGCAGATATTTATGGTAACGCTAGGATAAGCTCAGGCGCAGTTGTCGAAGATTGGGGCAAGGTAAGAGGCTCCAAGAGAGTAATCATAAGTACGGAGAAGATAGTCGACACAGAGAAATTCAGAAATCAGCCTGATAGGACATTCGTCCCGCATTTCTACGTGGACGCAGTTGTCGAAGCGCCTTATGGTTCGCATCCAGGAAATATGCCGGGAATATATTATATTGATATTGAGCACTTGAATGAGTATAAGGAAGCATGCGAGGATACTACTGGCGAGGCGCTGAGGCGATACTACGACGAATATATATTCGGCGTCGACTCATTCGAAGAATATCTCGAAAAGATAGGTGGCAAAAAGAAGCTGAAGTATCTTGAAGACCTCGAATTCTTAAAAGTTAAGCCGGGAGGCGCTCCCAAATGAGCGAAGAATATAACGCCATGGAGCTTATGACAATTGTCGCAAGTAGAGACATTGAGGACAACAAGATAATCTATGTCGGAACTGGCATACCTATGTTGGTTACCTCTCTAGCGCAGAAGACAAGGAACCTTAAGATCACGTCGATCTTTGAGGTTGGTGGTATAGGGCCAGAAATGCCAACGCTTCCATTATCCGTTGCATGCTCGAGAACTACTTGGAGAGCTCTTAGAGCGGCCGATAGCTCTGAGGCGTTCGAGATAGCCCAATCTGGCTACGCGGACTACGCCTTCCTGGGTGGAGCTCAAATCGACAAATATGGCAACCTGAACTCGACCGTTCTTGGTGACTATCATTCGCCAAAGGTTCGATTCCCAGGAAGTGGAGGGGCAAACGCTTTTGCTTCATTTGCTTGGAAGACCATGATAATAATGAATCATGAGAAACGAAGATTCCTCGAAAAAGTCGACTTTATTACATCGCCTGGCTATCTCGATGGACCGGGCTCTAGAGAAAAGATTGGTCTGCCACCAGGAACTGGACCGTACAGAGTCTACACGACTTTATGTACCTTTGATTTTGATGAGAAGACTAGAAGGATGAGGCTTTTCGCTCTCAGCCCCGGAGTCACTAAGGAAGACGTTATGGCCAATACGGGGTTCGAAATTATTATTCCTAGCAAGATTAAGGAGACAGAGCCTCCAACGCGTGAAGAGCTTAGGATACTTAGGGATGAAGTAGACCCCAACAGGCTTATACTTGGACGTGGAGAATAGCGTAATTCTTAGCGGGTGCGAACAAGCCATATTTCTTCATTCTAAAACCAAGCATTAGGCCTATGACCAAAGTTATTATCAAAACGATTGTTAGGGCTAAGAATAAACCACTCATTTTTGTTGGTTGTCTCCTGAATGCCCAGATGTCGGATGTCGATAACTCTATAAAATCGCTTAAATTTTGATCATTTTGTGAAGAGATAATCAAATATGGTCCTACCTCCGCTGACCTTATAGATTGGCTTGCTTTTGAATCGTTTTTAATGGAAATATCCGTTTTATACGCCATAATAATTTGAGGGTTAAAATAGAAAATATTATCAGGAAAATCTCCCCAATCGAACCTGCTTTTATCAACCAACATACCATGGGTTGTTTGGCCAACGATAAACCCTCCTCTATCCATTTCCTTTATTGTCTCTATTGCCTCGACATCGTATTTGTATCCGACATCATAGATTCCCTCAACCCCATGCGTACTCAGGTTTGTTGCGAGATGATTGAATAATATTAATTGCGCAAAAAGTATGGCTAAAAGGAATATCGGGTAAGCTTTAAGGTTAATTCTTTTTCTTCTATTTAGAAATCGAAAAGTCTTAAAAAAACCATAGCCCGCTACCAAGGCTAACAATGGGCAAAGCCCGTAAGTATAATGCGATGCCCCGCCATAAATAGCGAATCCTTGAGACAAGCTAATGATCATTGATTGTAGGATAATAAAGGAAACAACCCATTTTGCTGGATTTGTCCAAAAGCCTAAGACTAAACCTAGAATTAGAAGGACAGAGATAATAGAAAACTCCAACCATCCCTGAAGAATATCCATAAAGATCGGCCAATTTCCCATTGATACCATTGCCGAGGCAAATCCATCGCCTTCTCTTTCCGTGAAAATATTGAAATCATATTGTGCTAAGGATATCGCTAGGAAAAATAATCCGACAATAAACGAGGTTATTATGAAACGCCTTAAGGATACCCTTTGTCTATGTGCCTGAATTAGATAAATTGGATACATAGGAATCCAGAATTGATAGCTCAAGGCAGCAAGAGAGAATGAAGCGCCTGAATACGAAGGTTTTCTGTTTAATAGGAAGTGTAATGATAGAATTGCAAAGAACGCGCTTATAGGATCTAAGGCTACTCTAATGCCAAAGCGGAGTATATGGAAAGAGAAAATATATAGAAGGGATGAAGTAAACGCAATTAGCGAGTGCGCACTAAATAATCTCTTAGCTATGAAATAGATCAGTATGGCCGTAAGAATAGTAATTAGCGCTGTTACTACTCTCATCGATAATATGCTGTCTTTCAAAATAATGGCTGGAGCCCACAGAAGAAATGGAACGATAGTCGTAACCTTATGCGCCGGGAATTTGAAATCGTCTATAAAATCCTTTGTTATTATGTAATAAATAACCTCATCGTCTTGAAGCCTGGCGGAAGGTATCGGGGTTAATAGAAAAAGAGAACTTAAGATAAGAATGGTCAGTAAGTAAATCTCTTTTTTATTAAGCGCGTGTATAAGCCTAGCATATATCATTTTAATTTTCCTCGCATAGCTCTATTTTTTTAGACGGCATGAATACTGGGTAAAATAAAATTAATTTTAAGAATAGTAAATTATTGATTAAATCTATTAGTATAGATTAAAAACCTTATACAAAACAAAAAAGCAAGTAAAAAGCTACTTTGAAAAATTCATATTAATAATAAAAAAATAAATCAGTAGTACAAGTATGTGGGCAGTTGGAATGGATAAGGGCTCAAAGACTTGAAATCTATTAAAAAGATTGGCAACAAGCATGTTGCGAACTCATCGAATATTCAAGATAATGGCATAGCGATCATAATGCCGGCATATAATGCTGCCAACGAAATATTTAGGGCCTTATCTAAAGTAGAAGAAAGCCTTGAAAACTTCACAAAGAATTATGAAATAATAGTAGTAAATGATGGTAGTGAAGACGAAACAGATCAAATTGTAAGGGCTTATTTAAACTCCAATCCAAAGGTTAAGCTAATTTCTTATCTAGAAAATATGGGAAAGGGTTTCGCGTTAAAACTAGGATTCTCAAAAGTTAGTAAAGGCAGCGTCATTTTTCTTGATAGTGATTTGGATATTGACACGAAATACATTGAATATTACAATAAGATTCTTAAAAAGTGCGATATGGTCATAGCCTCTAGAAGGCATCCAAAATCCGACTATAGAGCTCCTTTCATGAGGAAGTTTTTGAGTACCACGTTTAACGTACTCGTAAAGCTTTTTGTAGGAATTAGATATAGTGATACCCAAGCGGGCCTCAAAGCTTTCAGAAAAGATGCGCTTAAAGAGATAATGATAATGGGAACAGTGAAAAGACATGCTTTCGATGTTGAATTGCTCGCTCTTGCGAGTCTTTTAAAGCTAAAGGTGATAGAATCGCCGGTAAAAATCTCGCATAGTGCAAGATTTGATTTCAACTCAATAATAAGCATGTTTATCGATCTGTTGGGTATTATTTATAGGCTAAGGATTTTAAAATGGTATCAAAAGAATTTAAGGAATAAAAATGCGAATTATAAGCCGATAATTCCTATCTAAAATTAAATTATTTAAGTGAAAGCGCTAGTACCCGCTGTACTCTTATAGAAAATATCAATAAAATAAGTAATGCGAAATTATATCGATATTGCGTTTCAATGTATCGTTCTGGTGTATTTTTTAATTGAAGTCTAGTTCTGATTCAATAATCGCCTTTAAAGGTTCAATTCAACTCGCAGGTCAATACATTATCAATACTGTCATGGCCTTAGTTTTTTTTATTTTTTTGGCTAGATTGGTTTCGAAAGCTGAGATGGGCGTTTATGCAGCATTGATATTCTCGTATATGTTATTTCAGACTGTAGGAACACTAGGCCTTAATGTTGCAGCTGCACATTTCGTTCCAAAATTCTTTGCCGAGGATAAACATAAAATAGCTTCTGGCGCCGCCAAGAGTATAATCTTTTTCAGTTTTTCATCCTCTCTCTTATTGGGCTTAGCTTACTTCTTTTTATCGCCTTTTCTCTCATTTACGTTAACAAAAACTTACGAGTACGCAAATTTATTTAGATTAACGTCGTTAGTGGTTTTTTTTGTCTCTCTCTCTGTAGTCATGGATGGTCTAATGCAAGGCGTGAGGGAATTCAGCCGTCTTGCTTTAATAAGAATGCTTAGCCAAATGATTAGGATATTTATTTCCATAATATTGCTTTTTGCAGGTTATGGCCTTTATGCCGTCATAATAGGCTATATTGTTTTCGGGTCTTGTATTTCGTTTTTGGCTCTTCCGACTCTGCTAAAGAAGATTTCTTTGCGTGAAAATTTCTACTCGTTCAGGCCAATTTGGAGCTACTCATCGCCAATATTAGGTTCAAAACTTCTCGAACTCATATCTGGTCAGATAGATATTTTTCTTTTAATGCTTTTCGCTAATCCAGTCGAGGTCGGAGGTTATAATGTAGCATTGACTGCCTCATCTTTTCTTGTAGCTTTAATTTTCATGTCTGTTTATTCTACATTATTGCCGACAATGTCAAGGAGTTTTGGTAAAGGAGGCATTGCAGCAGTCGAGAAGGCTTTCGAAAAAGCATCGAGATATATGGCCTTAGCATATTTTCCAACATGTATAGGTCTAATTTCTTTATCGACACCGACCATCTGGTTGATTGCAGGAAAGATCTACCAAGAAGCCATTATTCCCCTATCCATTTTGGCCTCCTCAAACATGGTTTATGGAATGGCCATACTTATCATGATCACGATTACTTCAGTTGGCATGACCAGGCGAATTTTCGAAATAAATTTGATATCGATTCTCGGCGGTGCGATCTCATTGTTCCTCTTGATCCCAATTTTGGGCATAATTGGCGCAGCAATCGGAAGGGGTCTGCTTTCAGCCATTATGCTCATTTATGGAATTCATGTAATAAGAAGGAGCATGTCTGTGAGATTCGATTCAGTTGCTATATGGAAGTCTTTGCTATCCTCGATCTTCATGGGTCTATTAATAATCGCCTTACAAGCTTTTCATACCTCTGTTATACTGTTGCCCTTTTATATTATAGCGGGCGGTTTATCCTATGCGATATCCCTAAAGGCCTTAAAAACCATAAACAAAGATGATTTGGGAATTCTAAGAGAAATAGTGCCGGAGAAGTTAGCGTTTCTTAGAAGCTTCCTTAATAGATTATTCGCATAAGCGCGTGCTTAACGAAAATCTTTTTTATTTAAAAAGACTTTCATTCTCTAAAATCCAACTTACTAGCATTTTTACTCCTTTTTCAGGACCAATTCTAGGACTCCATCCTAATTTCTCTTCAGCCTTGGATATATTCGAGATATAGACTTTCTGATCTGAAGGACGCCAATCACTATATTTTATTTCACTTCTTTTCTTACTCAACTTTTCGAGTATTTCTAGGAGTTCCAACAACGATAGAGTATTATCTGGCCCTCCTCCGATGTTGAATACCTCGCCTGATATTGGATCACTACTATTAAGAAATGCATCAAATGCGGATATTAGATCGTCTATGAACAAAACATCCCGAACCTGTTTTCCATTCCCATAAATCGTGATGGGCTTTCCATTAATAGTAGCTATAGAGAACCAGGCAATCCATCCCTGATCCTCGACGCCAAACTGCCTTGGTCCATAGATGCAACTCAATCTGAAGACTGACGTTTTCAAGCCGTACGTTTTGCTATAATCTTGAGTATAAAGGTCTCCGGAGAGCTTTGAGCAGCCATATGGTGTATGCGTGCTGAGATCTATCGGGAACTCTTCTGATATCCCCCTTTTAAATTCATCTTCAATAACAAATCTTTTTTCTTCTTCTAGGATACTTATTTTGTTAACATTGCTGCCATAAACCTTGTTTGTCGAGGCATAGATTACTGCTGGGTCACTATCAGATTCCCTTGCTGCTTCGAGGAGGTTAAAAGTACCAAGCGCATTAATTTCGAAGTCTGTTCTTGGATCGATGAGTGAGGTGGTGACCGCGGTTTGTGCTGCTAAATGAATTATCGCATTGACACCTTTGCACGCTTCTTTGAGCTGTTTAGAATTAGTGATGTCGCCATCAATTCGCTTTATATTGTCGTATTTTCCTAGAAGGTTCCAATTATACATTACATTCTTTTGTTCCTTGCCTAGGAGTTTCGCCCTTGATAAGTTATCGAAGACAATTACATCCGACCCTTTTTTTGCATAAAATGTTGCAACATTAGAACCTATGAAACCAGCTCCGCCAGTCACAAGTATTCTATTTATTTGTTTATTATCTATGGGCATCTATTTCTTACCTTTATCGCCGATACTTCATAATTCGCAAAAACATACTAATAAAGCGCATGCGCCCCGAAGAAATCTTCAACATTCTATCCAGCCAAGATTTTATCCTTACGCCTTTCAAGTAACGCATACCGGCTTCATACCATAAAGCTTATTCTACATAAATTTTAGAATTCTTAATCAATACCGACTTTTCAAATAATCAAAATTCATTTTATGATTGGCGGTCAGTTTTATAAAGACCCCAAAAAGAGAAACAGGTGTTAAGCGTTAACCGAAAGTCAGGTCAACACGGAGTTATTTATCAGCACGTTATGAAATTAGTTAAGCTGGATCGACTATGCATAAGCGTTTTAAGCTTATCAATTTAATAAGAAAAATTCTCCTTTTAGTCATGCTAGCTTCAGCTTTGATTATACTATTGTTTACTGCATCAAATATGGACTCGAGAACTACTACTCCGTTAACCTGGGAAAAGTCAGGTGAAGGCAGTAATGAAGATATTGTCCTGAGTTTTTTTTCTGAGAAATTTTCCTTTATGCCTGGAGAAACAGGTACCTTTTATTTTGGCATTTATTTCGTCAAGGGAATTCCATTACATGAATTTGACTCCTCACTGCAGATCAGGGGCTCATCTGAATCTGGATTAAATGCTTTTATCATAAATGATATCACTAACTGGATGCGCCTCAACTCTACTGGCGAAATCGAAATAACTATCCCAAAATATCTCCCTGCAGGCTCCTATATGCTAGAGCTTTCAATAAAACCCAGTATATCGAGATATCCAGCAAAAGCGCCTTTATCCATTTTTGTGGAACCTTCAACACTAATGATTATCTGGCTTTTAGAACTCATTATTTTTTTAAGCGCTGTTTATATTCTCCTAACCTGCGGTACTCTTGTGGACCCCCGCAAATTGTCGCACAAACAGAATTTTATACTGAGGAACCTAGCTTTATTTGCCTATTCAGTCGATATTAGAATCGATAAAATCGGATCAAAAGTCGAAAAGGCGTTTACCGAATTTTCAAT
>CAYFUV010000002.1:0-13278 GCA_964346435.1 uncultured Candidatus Bathyarchaeia archaeon
CGGGAGAGCTTGATGATGCAATAAGCGTAGCCGTTGGCTCGGATATATACGTAGCTGGTTATAACAGTACTATGGCCACCCGTGATGCCTTCCTATTGAAATATGATACCTCTGGAAACCTACAATGGTCAAGAAAATGGGACTCGGGATATGAAGATGCTGCACTAGGCGTGGCTGTAGGCTCGGATATATACGTAGCTGGGTTTAACTATTCGGGAACTGCCTATGGTGCATTCCTCTTGAAATATGATACAGAGGGAAATTTCAAGTGGTCAAGAAAATGGGACTCGGGATATTATGATGTTGCAAATAGCGTGGCCGTAGGCTCGGATATATACGTAGCTGGCCGGACCTTTTATGGAGCCAATCCAGAAAATGTCTTCCTATTGAAATACGATTCAGACGGGAATCTTAAGTGGTCTAGGATATGGGACTCAGGAGATGATGAAGAAAGAGCCTGCGTGGCAGTAGAATCGTATATTTATGTAGCTGGCCAAACTGATTTTGGCGCAAATCCTGAAGACATCTATATCTTGAAGTATGATCCAGACGGGAATCTAATTTGGACCCATTTTTATGACTCAGGATACTTTGATGGGGCAATTGACGTGGCCGTTGGATCGGACATATACGTGGCTGGTGAAACTGGATCGGGAGACAATCCCAGAAACGCCATTCTTTTGAGGTATTACGATCCTCCTCCAGTTGGAGGATACTATTCGCCTGTTAACGAGCTCGCGATTCTAGCGCCTTACCTGGCCTTAATCGGCCTTATCGCAGTCTTTTCAACAATCCTTGTCGTAAGGAAATGGCATAAAGATTAAGCAATCTTTTTTGATTATTTGACACTTTCCAGAATTTTTTCCTTCCTCTATCCGTTTACATATAGGAGCCGAGTCGCGTTATTTTCTGTGTGTGTGTGTGGGGGTACCTTGGTGCGAACATCGCAATTTTTATCTTGATTTTTTTCTTATCGTCTTTACCTACATCTTATGAAGGCCGAAAATCGTAAGTACTTGTCATAAAGTGAAAAAAATGTTTATGTATTCGCTTTCTTTAAACTGTTGAATTTCGCAAGATTATCGGATTTTTAAAGTTTTGAAAATATTACAAACAGAGACCTTTCATACAGACGAATCATTCATTTTTTTTATATATTCCCAAAGGGGATAAATGAAAGGCAATATCAAGATGGAGGTGGAAAAATGAACAAATCTAAAATGATTGCGGCTATGACGATAATTTTAATATTTGGAATTGCAGCATCTTTCTCGTTTTCCGGCGTCTTTGCAGCTGATTCGCCCGATAGGCGATTTAATGTAGGCGATATTCTAAACCTGACTTCGAAGCGCGGAATCGCAATCGTTGCAGAAGATGGAGAGATAACGAGGAAGAACGCGTCTTTGAGTATGACTATTGAAATTACAGAGATAAAAGAACGGGGATTTAAATTCGAAGTTAAGAGCGGGGCTATCGAGATTGAGGGGAAAGAAATTGGTTTGAACGAGGCTGAAGGGGGATTAAAGAAGGAGAGATTCAGAGGAGCTTTCATAATAATAAAAGGTGATGTTAATGACGGTGAATTCAACCTACGGGGGATATCGACTTTTCGAAAAGATAGAATTGTGACAGCCCTTCAGGGACCTTTAGCTGTCGACGATACCTTGTATTTCTTGAGATTTTCAGTTGCTCTGAATGGGGCTTAAATATTCAATATTTTTTTGAACCTCATTCATAATTTTATCTCCGATCTCTTTCGAAAGCGCTGGCATTTCTCTATCGTGCAGGTAGATCGGGGCTTCTTCTCTTACTAAATCCTTAAACAAATTCCTCCAAACATCGGGGATTTTTTCATCAGATCCCCTTCCAATCAGCTTACCGATCGTAACCACCCAACATCTAGGCACATTAAAAAGGTTGTAACCTCCTCCCCCCAGCATCACGATCCGTCCATCACAATATTTGTGAGCGATCTCATGCATCCTACCGGCCATTTCCAAGTAACCATCTGTACTCAATTCCAAGTGCGCCAACATATCGCCATAATGGGAATCCGCACCACATTGCATTATTATGATCTCAGGCCGATATTTATCCACAAAACGGGGGACGATTTCATTAAATCCTTTAAGGTATGCGCGATCTCCGGTTCCAGGAGGGAGAGGGCAGTTTATCTTTAATCCCTTTCCTCCATTCTTTCCTATTTCGTGAACAAAGCCAGTTCCAGGAAACAAGTATCTTCCATCTTCATGGAAATCGATATCAAGTACTAACGAATCAGAATAGAAACCGTACATCACTCCATCACCGTGATGGGCGTCTATATCGAGATAAAGAATTCTTTTCAAATCATATTTGTTCTTCAGGAAAGAGATACAGATGGCTGGGTCGTTAAATATGCAAAATCCTGATGCACGATCTTTTGAGGCGTGATGCTGGCCACCACTTAAGTTAAAGGCGTGTCTTGCCTTTCTCTCCATCACTAGTTCTGCCGCCTTGAGAGTTGCACCAACTATCCAACAAGTAGTCTCATAACATCCTTTAAAGGCGGGTGTATCCCCAGAATCCAAAAAGCCATGCCCGCTTTTGCTAAATTTTTTCACTTCATCGATATATCTCTGCGTATGAAATAATGACAGTTCATCTTCTCGCGCTATTCTGGGTTCAGAGACATAGATATCAGATTCGTCGAAATATCCCAACGAGTTCATCAATTCGAATGTAAGTTTCAATTTCTCGGGTCTGACTGGATGGTTACTTCCAAAATCGTATTCTAGATGCGAGTCATCATAAAAAATTGCGACCTTATCCATTTCAATCGCCTAAAAGAATTGGAAGCCAATGAGGCTTTTCAGTACACATACTTTCGGTTTACCGTTCGGAAAAATAACGATTTATGAAATGGATGCCTATTTCAAAAAAGGCCAGAATTATTGATAAGAGTTAGATCACGTTAATCGATCTTTATCCCCTTCATTACTCTCCTCTTGGGAATTTCAATTGAAAGCACGCCGTTCTTAAACTTGGCTTTAGCTTCTTCTGGAATCACTTTTTTTGGTAATGCAACGATTTTACGAAATCGCTTAAACTCGCATTCTCTCTGTTCCGTTCCCCAATGCTTAAATTGGACACATCGTTCTAGTTCCGCCTCTAATTCCAAAGAGTCCTCGCTTACATTCAAATCGATGTCTTCTTTCTTAACGAAGGGCAAGTCCATAGATACTATGATCTCATCATTGGTCTCAGAGATCTCTGCGAGAGGTTCAAGAGACTCTCTGGATATGTCCCACATAGGATGCGATTCAAAAAAATCATCCACCGCCTGACTGATCTCTCTTTCTATATTTTCAAAGTATGAACCAATAAAATCATATATTCGACGTCTTCTTGACAAATCACTCAACACCTCAATCATACGTACATAGCCGGCAGTTCTTGTTCTTGGCCTTTCTCCATTCCTCTCATAGACTTCGCGGTTCTTTGCATAAGCTCTCTAGTTCTTAATCTTATCTCCTCTGCTTGCTCAAGTAATTTCTTTGTTTCTATTTTTTCGTCTAACAACCTATTTATTGAACCTATAGCGGCTGCTGAGGCGCCCGGGTCTGGATACTGGTGATGAGATTGAGCCAACAAAACCATATTTGGTACTTGGTTTGTCATGCATTCCTTCAAGATTATTGCATGCGGTCCGACCATAAAACCTTCTTCTAGTAATTTGATACCGCCTTTATCCAATAATTCTTTTGTATTCTTTACTGTGCCAACACCATAAACGAGAGGTTTCTCGATTTCTAACCTATTTTGGGTAGCGATTCCACTTACCGAGATGAGCAATTCAATCTTCTTAGATTTTGCCCAATTTACTATACTCCTAGCCAATGGGTACATACTCGCCGTACTTAGAGGAGTCTCAGAAGTGATCGCAGCCAATTTTTCATCTCCAAAAAAGCGTATAGGATCTTTTGGCTCTCCTTGATGTATCACAAGCACAGGGGGGATAAGGTCTGACTCCAAATGTCCTATTTCGGCCAATGATAGTGTTCGTATGATGTGAGTAACAGCTATCATACCCGTTAGCCCGGTATCGGGCATGCCGATTAGACAATACTTTATCTCAGGGATACTTTTTGTTTCAATTATCTTAAATTCTTCAGCACTCATGATCTATGACCTTTTAATAGATTTTTTATATAATTTTTAATCTTACTGTTGAGACGATTTAAATTTTATAATGGCAGTTAATATTACTTACGCTCATTTTGCAGTAATGCATCGTAGTTCTTTAGGTGCGCGCTTGATCGACTGCAATAAATCATTATAATCTCTTGAGACCAGGTTAAGCTTTTCTTTTCTCTTCATCTTCTTGATGGCAAGTTCGCGCTTCATTGCAGACTTCCGTGTGGAATGCATCTCAAAAAATAGGAGCTTTAATGGTTTGTTGAACCTTGTGAAACGACATCCTTTACCCGAAAAATGCTTAGTTAACCTTTCGTAAAGGCTTGAAGTATATCCTGTATAAAGAAATCCATGTTCGCATTGGAGGACATAAACATAGAACAAGATCTTCACACCTCGGCCCAATTAGGTCAATGATGAGCCCATATCAAATGGGGTTTATAGCTCTTATTTTGATTGATTCTCGATAACCTTGAGTTTGCTTTTCTTGTTGATGCTTACTTGCAGTTCTCCTTTATAATTTCTTACTCGTCCGTTCTCAATTTGAACCGTATCACCTATAGAGAGCATATTTATTTGATTGTTCCAAAGTGGTAACTTGATTAAACCAGTGTCATCAGAAATTGTAGCGTTTGATACTTTGAGAGGATTGCCGAATCTCGAATAGACCGTTCTCGCTTTTGGTTTTTCTACAACCCTCGCTTTCAGATTGACCCACTTGACTTCTGAATTTATGTCTTTGATCTGCATGTCGACTGGCATCTTCTTCTCGATTCTCTTAAACGAATAAGCCTTTTTCATTGGGAAACTTGTAAGGTCAACTTCGGGCATACTCTTCAATGTCATCTCGCTAAGGCTCAGTTGTGCGATTACCTTTTGACCTTGTGTCACGAGAAAGACTCCATTATCATTTGTCTTTTGGCGGCATTGGATCAATATTCCCATGCATGATGATTCCTTGCGTTCCCACGCATCCAGAAAACATGAAAAGAATTTTTGTGTTTCAACTTCATATTTCTTCGAAACTCTGATCAAATACCAAAGATGGGCCGTTTCAGCCATAGATCGCCGTTGGCCGCGAGGTCTTCCCCGCCCATGGTGCAACATCTCTCTTCGTAGAACTTCTAATAGGATCATGCCATATTAGGTTATCTCGTTCTGGATTTTTCATTAGTGGCAGTAGAACACGACTGATTTTAATATGCCAAAAAAAGATTCAGAATATTTATTGACAAAGAGAAAATTCGGAGAAGCTTAAATATCCCATCATCTCTATTTCGAAACCAAAAAGGGATGAAATGAATAATGGATCAATCTAGCTTGACAGTGGGCATATTTGGCGGCATTGGACTTGGATTATTATTAGGAAGCGAATTCTCCGGGAGAGTTATTACCATCTTAGGAGCGGTCATACTAACCATATCTCTATGTACTATGGTTTTATCATTATACATAGCCAAAAAGAAATGACCAGAATCAAATATTTTTTCTTAATTATATAATTTTTATTAAGGGAGAAAAGAGCATACACTTCAATGAAATGCTGGAAAGAGATAGAAGAATTATGGGAGAGATGATAGCGTTTTGTGGATTAGACTGTAATGAATGCCCTGCGTTAATTGCAACCCAGAAGGATAGCGATGACGAAAGAAGGAGAGTTGCTGAGTTATGGTCGAAGCAGTTTAATGCAAACATCAAACCCGAGGACATAAACTGCGATGGGTGTTTTTCAGATACTGGGAGACTTTTTACTCACTGTGATGTTTGTGAAATAAGAAAGTGCGGGCAAGGGAAGGGTATTAAGAATTGTGCTTATTGTGATGAATATGCTTGCGAGGAACTCAACAAATTCTTTAGTGTGGCACCTAAAGCTAAAACCAATCTTGAAGAAACAAGGAAGGTTATTTAGATTCGCGATTTTAAACGTAGAATCTGCATGTTATTAGCAGCGAACTTTACCGATTCCAATATCCTTTGTTAGTTTTTTCTCTAGTATTGCCAGCGTACGCACTACGATCCTTTAATAATCCTATTCATAGCATAATTGATGACTCAAGCCGTGAAAATTATAATACATCCTTGAAGATTTAAGTTCATTGTGGGATAGCAGCTACCTTCGAGTCCGACAAAAATGGGACAATATTTGAACGGTAGGTTGAGGGTGAATTCTGATGCTGGCCTCATTTTCGCTCTAGTACTCCTAGGCTTTACCTTTGTGATTGCCCAAGTGTTGCTAATAAGAGAGCTCATAGTCACATTTTATGGGAATGAACTTACCCTTGGCATAATTTTCTTCAATTGGCTGATCATGGTTGCTACCGGGGCGTTTATGTCAAGGAGGCTCGTGTTGAGGCTCGGTAGAATTCATCTATCCATCATTCAAATCCTAATCTCGATATTGTTGCTGACACAGTTATTCCTGGCAAGGGTTACAAAGGGCTTGTTGGTCGTGGAGCATGGAGCTATCCTAGGCATCATTCCAATCTTTCTGTCCTCTGCGATCATTCTCGCACCACTTTGCATGCCTATAGGTTTCCAATTTACACTTGGATGCAAAGTTTACGCAAGGAGTAAGAAAGCTACCGAGGTAGGAGAGGTCTATATATATGAGGCATTGGGATCGCTAATCGGAGGTTGTGCTTTCGCTTACTTGTTCATTCATTACTTGCAACCGTTCCAGATAGCTGCTTTTGTGACGCTGTTGAACTTGGTTTCCGCATTTATTCTGCAATTTCCATATAAGAGCAAACTTCTCAGCCTAACTTTAGTCACGCTGCTTGTAATTGGCGCTTATGCCCTTCCCTCAGTAAGTATGGATCTTGAAAAAGTGTCCTCCCGTCTGCAATGGAGGGATTATGACCTGATCCACTACAAGAACTCGATCTATGGCAATGTTGCATTAACAAAAACAGACACACAGCTTAATTTCTATGAAAGCGGGCTTCTTATGTTCGTCGCACCAGATCCGAATATAGTTCATCTCGAGGAAAAAATCCATCTCCCTCTTCTATTGCATTCAATGCCCAAGAAAGTTCTTCTTATAGGTGGCGGAATTGGAGGGGCCTTGGATGAAATTCTAAAACACAGGGTCAGCGAGGTTTATTACGTAGAACTAGATCCGCTGATCGTCCAAGTTGGAAAAGAACATATTCCTTCTTTTGCACTTGACGATCCAAGAATAATAGTCGAACATCTAGATGGAAGATTGTTTGTCAATAGGGCTGAGGAAAAGTTTGACATAGTTATTATTAATCTTCCACCTCCTTCCACATTGCAATTGAATAGGTTTTACAGTCTAGAATTTTTCAAGGACGTTCGCAGGATACTGAAGGACGACGGCATATTATCAATCGAGGTCCCTTCTACAGAAGCCTATCTTAGTAAAGAGATGAGGGATCATAACGGCTGTGTTTACATCACCCTTAGGAAAGTATTCCCATCTATCTTGGTGATTCCAGGTGAATTTACTTTTTTCTTAGCATCACCCTCTGAAATCCGCTACAATACGGAAACCATGGTTCAAAGGTTGCAAGAGTCTGGAATAGTCACCAAGGTTTTGAACGAGCCTTATATCCAATATAAAAGCGAGAAAATAGGGAGTGGTTTTGGACTCTACGAAAATCAACTAGAGGTTAACAGAGACATTCGGCCAATAGGCACGTATTACAACATGGTTCTTTGGAACGTTATGTTCTATCCCAACGCAGCAGCATTCTTTAACTTAATCTCACAGGCAAGCCTGTGGTTCATAATTTTGGGCATATCAGTTTTGTTGGTTTTCATTTCGATGCGAAGGAAATCAGCTGAAACGCCTATCTCCACAATAACTATGACTTCGGGATTTGCAGCCATGACAATAAATATTACCTTAATCTTTGCGTTTCAAGCGGCATATGGATATATCTATCAAACTATAGCGGTGCTGGTTGCTTCATTTATGATGGGGCTTTCTATTGGGGCCTATTCCATCAATAAGATGATGGGGAGAATTAAAAGACCTATCGATGCCTTGGCCGGAATCGTGCTAGGAATTTGTGCCTATTCCCTGTTGCTAATTCCTATATTAAGTTCCTTGCTCTCCCCTAATGCACGTACGCCAACTGAGATGACGTATTTCATTCTTAACGGTTTGGTAGGTTTTCTAAACGGCCTTATATTCCCTTTGGCAACCAAGGCATACTTGAAGGAGAGCGACAGGATCAGCGTTGTTGCTGGAAAGCTTTACGCATTTGACCTAATAGGCGCGTGTATAGGCGCAATTCTAACAGGTGTTTTTCTGGTACCCGTGCTTGGAATCCCGCAAACATGCCTTATGGTATTTGCGCTCAATCTGATCGGCTTCATACTGCTTATAAGCGTCAGAAAGACCACCTAAGGATTTGATTAGCTCCATATTCCGGGGATCTCATGCCCACAGAATCTGCAAGCACCTTCCTTCAAACGATTTTCGTGTACGGTAAAATGGGTTCTGCCAATAACCACCTCTTGGCATTCTGGGCAGTATGTGCTATTGGCGGGATGTCCTGGAACATTTCCGACGTAAACATAGGATAATCCCAAGTCCATCGCAATCTTTCTCGCCTCTTCCAAAGTCTCTACAGGCGTGGGTGGCAGGTTCTTTAGCTTATAAGCAGGGGAGAATCGGTTAAAGTGAAGGGGTATTTCGTGGCCTAAGTTCTCCAAGATCCAAAGGCACATTTCCCTCACAAGAGCAAGGTCATCATTTAAAGTTGGTATCATCAAATTTACTATCTCAAGCCATGCCCCTTTCTCTTTTACAACTTTCAAAGTCTCAAGTACAGGGGATAGGTCAGAGGTTGATGTGCTTCGGTAGAACTCGGCGGAGAAGGCTTTCAAATCTACTGTGACTGCATCTACATATCTCAGAAGCTCGCTTAGAGCTTCTGGATTCATTCCGCCGTTAGTGTGGAAAATGTTTCTAATCCCTTTTTCACTCGCCAGCTTGAAGGTGTCGTACATGTACTCATAAGCGACTGTGGGCTCATTATAGGTGAATGATATGTTGGCTTTATAGCCTAGAGCTTGGTTCACAATCTCAATACAAGGAAGGTCGAAGTAAGCTGTCTCTTCCAAAGGCCTTGTTGAGATACTCCAGTTGTGACAGAAGTTGCATCTAAAGTTGCAGCCTGAGGTTCCGATGCAGAATATACGGCTACCGGGCAACATGTGGAATTGCGGCTCCTTCTCGATAGGGTCGACGTGAACCGCACAAGGCTTCTCATAAACAACATTGTAAAGCCTTCCTTCCATATTTCTCCGGTTAGTACAGTTACCAATTCCTTTAGGCGGGATAACGCATTCCCTAAAGCAGAGCTTACACTGGACAACTTTACCATCTAGCTCTTGATAATAACTTGCTTCTTTCAAATCCAGTTCGGTATCGAGGAGTGCCGTAGAATTGGCGGTCCATCTCGTGAAACCGTAAAGGCCCAGAGCAACCCCACAGCCTGCAATAAGCTTGATGAAATCTCCTCTAGTAATACGCAACGATCTATCTCCGAGGCGGACTTTGAGCTCCAAGAGAGTTCTGGGTATCGAGTATATTTAAACGTTGTAGCACGCGCTCGAACTCTTGAAAGAATTCATAAAAAATATGAGCAAGTGATTCAGCATGATTTATTGGAGAATAGGTGGCAAGCTACGAAAAAGCGTTATAGAGTAAAAAACATCAAACGAAGAGGCTTTATTAAGCTTGCAATAGGGTGCGGGGTTGGTGTAGGACTTGCATTTGGGCTCCAGAAGTTCTACAAACCCTTCTCCTCTTCTTCATCCACCAACACTCTTCCTCCACTGAAAGAGGCAAGGCATTACCAGAAATTAGGACGAAAAATCGTTCAATGCGGTCTTTGTTTTAGAAGATGCCTAATTCAGAATAGAGGAAGGGGTTACTGCAGGGTCAGGGAGAATGTTGACGGCATTCTATACACCCTGGTTTACGGGAGGCCCTGCGCCATTACCGTCGGCAGCCCCATAGAAAAACTTCCGCTTTATCACGTACATCCTGGCAGTCGTCGTCTAAACGTGGCTACCGCCGGCTGTAACTTCAAATGTAATTTCTGCCATAACTGGGAATTTGCAACAAGAACGCCGGAGGAGGTGTTAAGCTACGATTTAATCCCCCAGGAAGTTGTTAGAAAAGCGACGGCAAATAACCTTGAGTTTATTGCGTTTACGTATACAGAGCCCACGGTCTTCTATGAGTATGCATACGACATCTCGAAGCTGGCCAAGGAAAAGGGGCTGAAGACCTTGCTCAATACAAATGGTGCAATGAACCCTGAGCCGCTGAGAGAAATCTTGAGATACACGGACGCCGTTAATGTTGATTTGAAAGCTTTTACCGCTAGTTTCTATCGATCAACATCCTCCTCGAAATTGAGCCCAGTTCTCCAGACACTAAAAATCGTGCGTGAAGAAGGAGTATGGCTGGAGATAGTGAATCTAATAATTCCCACATTAAATGACGATATGAGCATGATAGGAGAGATGTGCACATGGATCAAAGACAATTTGGGAGAAGAGATCCCTCTTCATTTCAACAGATTTTTTCCAGCATATAAATTAGTAAACCTTCCACCTACGCCAGTAGAGACGCTGGAAAAAGCAAGGAAAATCGCTATGGACACAGGAATACAATATGTTACAATTGGTAACGTTCCTGGACATAAAGCTAACAGCACATTTTGCCCACAATGTAGAGAAATAGTGATCCACAGAAATCACTTTTCAATAATAGAGATTAACATAATCGATGATGAGTGTGGATTTTGTGGTCATAAGATTCCGGGGATATGGGGCGAGCCTTCACAAGAATCAATACCGTGGCATTATGAACAAGATTTTTAAGAGATAAGACTCGCGCAATTCTTGATAAATATTGAGCAATAGCGATATCATACTATGGAAAAAGGGGAATGCGGCCGCCGGGATTTGAACCCGGGTTGTTGGCTATCTTCAGGCTCATGATTTGGAAGGCCATTGGACACTTTACACAAAAAGCTATGTCCTAAACCAGGCTAGACTACGGCCGCTTAAAGATTAGAACGTGTATTATAATTTATCTTTTCATTGTTATACTAACACTTTTTCAATGTAATTAGCTTCAATATTTATCCTTTTCCAGGATAGATAGCAACGCCCCATATAGCGGATCATAGATTTTATACCCGTCAAGATTGAAAGTAATACTGTTTTTCAAATAAAATTATGAAAAATCCATTTAACTAATAGTTTTGAATTTGTAGAATTCAAAATTCTTTAAAAAAAATATAACGTAGTGAATGGTTTAAATTCGCGCGAGCTTAATGAGCTTTTGTTCACCAAAGTAATAAATAGCTTTAGCCAGATATTATTATCCGCACACGCCTCTATTAATTGAAAATTATGCCACGCGCCAGAAGTATACCACCTTCTAGAGACTTCTTTTTTTACTCCTTGGCGTGTGCATAGATAATTTATGTAAAATTAGGAATGAGATTGAATAAGCGTCCTCGATAAAACATTTATTCGATGATTCTCATGATCGGTGAATTCCTTTCCATTATTGCGGCCATTTTATGGGCTACAGGTGCAGTAATTGCCGGTAAAGTATTGAGGTATTTAGATCCAATAGGCACTAATACAATGAGGTCCCTCTTCTCGGCCATATTAGTATTATTCATTGCTCTCATAATGGGTGAGTTACAAAACATATCCAATATAGACCTTTATGCCATTTTTTTTGTAATCATAGCTACAATTATCGGCATGGGATTAGGAGATACTTGCCTCTATAAGAGCATAATACTAATTGGCGTGTCAAGATCTTATTTAATCGCTTATACTTTTCCTTTCTTTACTATGCTCTTTGGAACAACGATTCTGAAAGAACCATTTCTTCCAAAATATCTTATTGGGGCGGCGATAATTTTCCTTGGAATTATGAATATCGTGTTTGTTGCAGATAGAAGAAATGGAATAGGGAATCCGTCAGGGGTGTTGATTGCTTTTATTGCCGCAATCCTTTGGTCAACCGGATTGATCTTAATTACAATCGGAATTAGACATATGGGAATCGTCTTGGCCAACGCCATTCGATTTCCCTTTTTGTTCATTTTCTTATTTTCGATATCCCGATTATGGGAAAGTAAGCCAACCTTAAGTAAGGGAAATCTAGCATTGTTGGCGATTTCAGGCACAATAGGGATGGCGGGAGGTAGTTTTGCTTTTCTATTGGGTATTAAATTAATTGGAATTTCTAGAGCCGCCTCATTATGCGCATCTTCTCCTATTTGGGCATCAATTCTATCCAGTATTTTTCTAATGGAAAAGATAACTTGGAGAGTTATCGCTTCTGCGATTATGGTGGCAGTAGGTGTTTATTTTTTGACTTGAACGAACCTAGAAAATTATATAACTTATGTTAGTTTGCGCGAGAACTATATGCATTAGGTGTTAAAAGTCTTAAGTATCTTCTTATTGAAACCTTTAACGAGCATCCAATTATTTGGTTTCAGGGTAATTTGAGTGATTGATTGACCTAAGTTCACATCAATAACCATGTCTTTCTAGAAGACTTTCGATGAACACTTTTCCGTCCTTGGCGGTTTCCTCTGCCTCTTCTTCGCAGTCTATTGTCAACCATCCCTCAGAATAACCCGATTCTGGGAGAGCTTTCATAACCTCGTCAAAATCGATAACACCTTGCCCAAAGGGAGTGTGCGCCGATGTAACATGCGTATTAAGCGTATTATTGTTATCGATTAAATGAACTTGTCCTATATGTCCCTTAAGCCTCCGCATAAACTCTGCAGCGATCTTCGGCAGAGGCGCATCTATCACGTCGAGAGGCGGAGTTTGACGCAATCCTATTCCACACGCATGTGCATGACAAGTATCGAATAAAACGGTAAAGTATGGTGAACCAACTTCTTCGACAATGTCAATTATCTCTGTTGGCCTATTGATGAAAAAGCCCGACTCGAATTCCCAATTCAAAATAATTCCGCTGTCCTCTGCCTTCTTGGAGTATCTTTTCCATGCTGAGACCATATGACCTCTCGCGGTCTTGTAATCTATACCTGGTATCTGATCGGCTGGACC
>CAYFUV010000003.1:0-31272 GCA_964346435.1 uncultured Candidatus Bathyarchaeia archaeon
GCCATTAATTTCGTGAAGGAGGCTGACGTTAGCCGCCTTTATTGTCATCTGTCTTTTTTGTTCTTCCTCCATAAAGTCCAAAGCTAATGCCGTACCCGCGGCTGAAGGAGAAAGTAGTCCAGACGATGCTAGAAGAGAGTCAGACATCGTAGTTTTTCCATGATCCACGTGGGCAATTCTACCCATATATTCCGGAAATAGATCGAAAATCTCTATTTCTTTCGGATATTTTCCTTATTACGAATGATTTTCAAGATTTCAGTTGTTGACTTATAGCGCGGCATTTTTCCCCACTAATAATTTTTAAGTTACTTGCTAGGGATAAAACATGACTATTAAACTTTTTTAAATTTCATACAAAATAACGCAAAATCTGCGCGGGGCGTCATTATATTTCCATTATTCAAAATAATTTGCAATTTGTTCTGCGATCATGGCTCTTTCGTCCTTACTTGGCAGAACCGGAAAATTATACAGAGGTCCTGTTACTTTTTCATTATAAAAAGGTCTATCACAGGAGGGGCAGCCCCAAGTACTAAATGCCTTGCCATTTAAGATTATCTCATCCAGCTCTTTTTTGGAGATTCCGAAATCGCGCAAGCGGCCATTTGAGTCGAATTTCATATCATCCATTCTAGCTTTATTTTCCACAAGTAAGTTGTGAGCAACTTGCATAGCTCTGTATCTAGGAAGAGGCGGCGAAGTTAGATTTTCAAGAATAGTGCCCTCGATCGGTGTAAATGCAAAAAGACTGGGAAGTATGTCTAAATCCGTTGACCATTGGATCATTTTTATCAAATCAAAATCAGTTTCACCTAGGCCCACTATTAAGTGAGTAGTAACTCTTTCTTTACCGAAGATTTTAACAGCGTCCATTAGGCAGTTAATCTGCTTCTTCCATTCGTATGGCCCACCAGCCGATCTACCCTTGATCTTTTCAAACAACTCTTTATTTGCGATATCGATCGGAATTGAAATTCTATCGATCAGATTTGCAAGTAATCTTATATTGTCGACTTCAATTGGCTGAAAGGACAATGAAATGGGAAGATTGCTCTTTGATTTCATCTTTTGAACAATATCCAAGACGTCCTGAAAGACCCCATGATAGTTCATTGCCTGAAGGCAGATCCGTTTAATCTTAGAAGCTCTTTCAGCTCTTGAAATTCTATCAACAACAATGTCAAGTTTAAATGACGGCCATATAACTCTAGAGAGCATATCATTTCGGCTCTTACTTGATCTTGCCTGGGGGCAAAATCCACAATTGCTTGAACATTTTTCGCCGATACAAGTAAGGAAGTAAGCAGTAGATGGCTTTACTGCTACCCAAGCGTCAATTAATCCTATAGCGACTGCAGTTCCGAAAGACGCCCTTATCGCCTCAATCCCATCATTAGCCATGATCTCACTTCATTAAGCTAGGATCGTTAATGATTAATGATTCGTTTCATAGATAAATAAGTAAAGAATCTTCGAATCGATTATTATTTAGAAAAGTTATTTTGGTTATAATAGCGCGGAAGGAGGAATCGTATGGTGATCAAAGTTGCGTAATCTTTTCAAGAGTAGACGTAGCGTCAGAAAATTCTTGAAGGAAGAGGTAAAAGAAGAAAAAATAAAGAGACTATTTGAAGCTGCAAGATGGGCTCCTTCAGCTCACAATGCACAACCCTGGCGTTTTGTGTTGATAAAAAATTCCTCTCTAAAGTTGAAATTAGCTAGAGCTATGGCCAAAAGATGGAGGGAAGACTTATCTTCTAATGGATTTGATGAGGAAAAATCTGATGAACTCATTTTATTTTCGATTAGAAAATTCACTGAGCCTCCAGTTCTTATTCTAGTATGCTTGACTATGCGAGATATGAATGAATATCCCGATGAAAGGAGGAGAAGAATCGAGCATACTATGGCCGTTCAAAGTGTTTCAGCAGCCATTGAAAACATTTTATTAGCGGCCAATCTAGAAGGTTTAAGTTCGTGCTGGTTCTGTGCTCCTTTATTCTGCCAAGACATTTTTAGAAAAATTTTGAAACTCCCTAAGGAAATAGAGCCTCAAGCTTTGATAGCCATCGGTCACAATGATGAGATTCTGCAACCTCCGGTAAGAAAGGAGCTTAAAGATCTTGTTTTTAAAAATTATTGGAGTCCTGAATAATGATAGTTACCTTGGCAGGTGGAGTTGGAGCGGCAAGATTCTTACAGGGATTACAGAAAGTGTATCCAGAAGAAAAGATAACTGTAATTGTCAATACGGGTGACGATATAGAGCTTTTTGGCCTTCATATCTCTCCAGACATCGACATAATCATGTACACTCTGGCCGCCATTGTTGATGAAACGAAAGGTTGGGGGATTAAAGGAGATAGCTTCACTTGCCTAAATATGCTACGCAAGTATGGAGTCGACGTTTGGTTTAATATTGGAGACCTAGACTTCGCCACACACATTGCAAGAACGAATATGATGAGGACTGGGTCGTCTCTTTCTGAGGTCACCAAAGTATTATGTAAGAAATTAGGTCTAAAAGCCAATATCCTCCCAATGTCCGATGATAGAGTTGAAACACGCATAATTACGGATAAAGGGAGTATGCATTTTCAAGAATATCTTGTACAGAGGGGGGCTAAAGATAGGGTATTGGATATTGTTTTTGAAGGTATTGATAAAGCTAAACCTGCCCCAGGTGTCATTAACTCAATTAAGAATGCAAATACGATAATTATATGTCCGAGCAACCCACTCGTGAGTATTAAAACGATTCTCTCGGTAAATGGTATCGAAGATGGTTTAAGAAAAACGAGTTCGAATATAATATCCATAACACCAATAATAGGAAGTTCACCAGTCAAAGGCCCGCTAGACAAAATGATGAGGGGGCTAGGAATGGAAGTCTCAGCATATACTGTAGCTTCGATGTATAAGGAATTCATAGACGTATTCATTTTAGATGAGTTTGATAAGGACCTTAAGGAAAAAATAAAATCTCTTGGAATGCGCGTATTCCTCATGGATACTTTTATGAAAGGAATAAAAGAAAAAACCAGAATTGCAAGAGGAGTTTTAGAATTTGCTAAAAAGCTTTAAAAATTCTTGTAAAGTACATATGCTCTACGTATAGAGATAGCGCATTTTTGAAGATAAGTATCTTATATAGGGAATAAAGAATAATTCTATAGGAGATAAATTTGGAATTCTTTTGTATGAAGTGTAAACAAAAAAGGACCGTTGATGACTCCAATGTTACTTCTGAGGATCAAGGTAATCGGAGGCTTTTGAGGGCCCAGTGCCCAAATTGTGGAACTAAGATGGCAAAATTCGGTAAGGCCGGTTAGCACGCATATTAATTAACCAATCCCTTTTTTACTGAAAACATGTACACGCTAGATTTTTCTCATTACTTTTTCCCTTTTTTTAAAGCTAACTACCTTTGAGTAGCCCACTTTCTTCAACGTTTTTAAAACTTTTTTAAAATATCTAGCGACTTCCCTAGGATCATGCGCATCAGATCCTAAAGTGACCTGAATTCCCTTTTCATTCAAACTCTTAAGTAAGCTTAATCCAGGATAAGTATCTTTAATTGGCCTATCTAGCCCAGATGTGTTGATCTCTAGGCAAAGATCCTTTTTAGAGATTAAGTCTAAACAAGGTTCAAGGTACTTCTCGAATCCGCCTTCAGGTATAATATTAAATCTCTTAATTACATCTATATGCCCGACCAGGTCAAATAGCCCAGATCTAATCAATGCTTCCATCTCTTTGAAGTACCTAGAATAAAACTCGTCTAGATTCAGCTCTGAATATTTATCAAAATGTCTAGGATCGTCAATTACCCAATCATCCAATACGTGAACCACCCCAATTATATAATCGACCCCTAGAGATGTAAAACTCTGAGAACGTGCGCCGAGTAGCATCTCCTTTTCTCTGTAATAATCCACTTCTAATCCAATCTTGACTTTTATCATGGATGCAAAACGTTTCCTTGCTCTTTCAAGATCTCCTATATATAATGGTAACTCTTCCAGTTTCATCGAATAATTATCGTATCCTAGCTTTGGGAGATAGAACATCGGATAGTGGTCTGAAAATCCCATCTCTTTGAGTCCTTTTTGAAGTGCGACTTTAACGTACTCTTCGATCTCTCCTTTTGCATGCCTACAGTATCGAGTATGCACATGGTAGTCAAACATAGGATAAGCTAGGATCAACGTCGTTAATTTAAAACTTACTAGCAATCACTAGTTTTGTAAATGATCTTATAATAATTTCTGGTTCGATCCTGGCTGTATGAACTCACGCGCGCTTACGTAGTTTATTAGCCCACCTGAAATGAGAACGTCTCTCTCTCTTTTGGAGAATATGTTATGACATTTGATTTCTTCTCCATTCACTTTTATCGATATATCGTTTTTAGTATTCGAAATTTGGGTTTTAATTTTTAGAATTTGAATGTAATCTTTACCGTTAATTTTTTGATAATCATCTGGAACTTTGAAAACTAAAGGCAAAATACCAAAATTTATCAGGTTTGACCTATGTATCCTAGCAAAACTTTTAGCAATTTTTGCTTTCACGCCAAGGTATCGACATGCAAGAGCCGCATGCTCTCTACTCGATCCTTGTCCATAGTTCTCTCCACCGATTATGAAACCTCCTTCGGAATCTTTTGAACGTCTTGAGAAGTCTCGATCAATTGTTGAGAAGGCGTATTCACTAATAGCAGGAATATTGCTTCTAAGAGATAAAATCCCACCACCTGCCGGCAATATATGATCGGTTGTAATATTATCTCCAACTTTTAGAAGAACGTGGCCAGAAAGTTCATCCGATAGCGGCTCAAGATCTGGAAACGGCTTGATATTTGGCCCTCTAATTATTTTGACGCTTTCCGTTTCTCTTAAAGGTGGTACTATCATCTCTTCGTTTACAATATATTTCTCTGGTTCAGTTATCTCTGGGTATTCACCGAGTATTCTTGGATCGGTTATCTCTCCCATTATAGCGGCTGCGATTGCAACTTCAGGGCTACAAAGGTATACTTTATCATCCTTTGTTCCACTCCTTCCGGGAAAGTTTCTAGGAAATGTTCTAAATGAGGCGGTTCCAGTGGCAGGAGACTGCCCCATCCCTATACATCCAAGACATCCAGATTGATGTACGCGTGCCCCAGAATGGATCAATTGGGTTAAACCACTTGCATTAGCAATATTCTCTAAAATTTGCCGACTACCAGGATTTATTTCTAAATTAACATTCTCGTGCACCTTTTTTTTCTCCAAACACTTTGCAACTAACATAAGATCTCTATAAGATGAATTGGAACATGAGCCAATTATCACCTGAGCCACATTCTCTCCTTCAATTTCTCTTACCTTTTTTACGTTGTCAGGAGAAGATGGGCAAGCTATCAATGGCTCCAGCTCGCTTAAATCTAACTCTGTCTCTTCATCATATTCTGCGCTAGAATCTGGTTTTATCTCCTTCCATACTTCAACTCTGCCTTGAGCTTTAAGGAATTTCTTTGTGTTTTCGTCTGATGGAAAAATTGTTATAGTTGCGCCTAGTTCAGCTCCCATATTAGCTATCGAAGCTCTCTCTGGGATGCCAAGTTCTTTGACGCCTGGACCACAATATTCTATGATCTTTCCAACTCCGCCTTTGACAGAGTATCTTCTCAACATCTCAAGGATTACATCTTTAGCTGAAACCCATGGTCTCAGCTTGCCGGTTAATTTTACGCCAAATATTTTCGGCATTTTTAAATGAAAAGGGTGCCCGGCCATCGCCATAACCACGTCCAGTCCACCGCTCCCTATCGCAATCATCCCGCATCCACCTGAGGTCGGCGAATGGCTATCAGCGCCTAACAATGTTTTGCCAGGCGCAGAAAAACGTTCCAAATGTATGTGGTGCGATATTCCATTGCCAGGCTTGGAAAAGTAAACGCCGAATTTCTTTGCAGCAGATTGAAGGAAAAGATGATCATCCATATTCTTGAAATCTGTCTGTAAGAGATTGTGGTCCACATAACTGACCGAGAGTTCAGTCTTGACGCGCGGTATTCCCATTGCCTCAAATTCAATGAACGCTAGAGTGCCCGTGGCATCTTGAGTCAGAGTCTGATCAATATTTATCGCAATCTCTTCTCCTTGTTCGAATCGCCCTTCTACGAGGTGTTCCTCTATAATTTTTTGAGCAACGCTTTTTCCCATTTGATATCAACATAAAAATATTGTTTATCGACTGCTAGTTTGAAGCGCATACTACGCCTAGGTTAACATTCACGCAAATTTATTTAAAATTTTGACCTGCCTGATATTTTAGAAAATTTTAATACAGACGCGCTCATAGATGCATGGAAACCAATATCAAAGTTTCGAGTGCATTAGTGTAGATTTTGAAGGTAAACAAATTGACGGTTAAATTTGGTGTCCAATTCTGGCTAGAAGAATTCGATCTGGAGGGATTGAGAAATGCTTTTAGCGAGGTTGAAAATATGGGCTATGAATCAGCATGGATCTATGATCATTTCTATCCTATGTCCAATGCAACAAGCAACTATATATTCGAACCTTGGACGATACTTCCTTATTTGGCAACAGAAACAGAGCGCTTAAGATTAGGTATACTGGTTACATGCAATTCTTACAGGTATCCTTCAATACTTGCGAAAATGGCGGCCACTGTGGACGTAATTAGCAAAGGGCGATTAGAATTTGGAATAGGAGCCGGTTGGCATGAAGTAGAGTACGATGCTTACGGAATACAATTCCCATCCGCCAAGGTACGATTGGAACAAATGGATGAGGCGATAGAACTAATTAAGCGTATATGGACTCAAGAAAAAGCTAACTTTGAAGGAAAGCACTACATGATAAGAGATCTGATCGCTTTGCCTAAACCTATCCAGAAGCCATACCCGCCAATAATGATAGGGGGCAGCGGCAATATGTTGCTGAAAATAGCCGCTCAACACGCTGACAACATGAATCTAGTGAATTTACGTCCAGAAAAGTACGCTGAAAGGCTTGAAGTATTCAAGAATAACTGCTCGGAAATTGGACGAAATTTTGATGACATAATAATGAGTTTCCATTGCAATGCAATGATTGGGGAAAAAGAAGAAATAAAAAGCAAGGTTCAAAATTTCAAAAAAGAATCTAACGTCCCGGGAATTCAGAAGATGGATTTGGAAGGACTGCTAGGTACAATGATAGTTGGCACTCCTGAAGAGTGTATTGAAAAGATACAAAGATACATTGATTCGGGCGTCAGGTACTTTGTGATTCACTTTCCCTATCCAGGAGATCTCAAAAGTTTGCGGATTTTTATGAATAAGGTAATACCTTCATTCGAATAAATTCCGATATTTCTACAATAACGCGAGCACTCTTCACGATACACTTAAAAATTTTTAATTCGATTAAAATTATATGCAGATAGACTTCTTGAAAATGCATGGATTGGGCAACGATTTTATCATAGTAGACGAGCGTGGAGATACGGTTGTTCCGGAGGGTGAAAAGGCAAGGTTCGCGGAGAAATATTGTGAAAGGAGATTCTCTGTTGGTGCTGACGGTGTGCTGTTTTTGGAAAAAGCCATAGATCAAGATGCGGGTATGAGGATTTTTAACTCTGACGGTAGCGAGGCAGAAAATTGTGTGAATGGATTGAGATGCACGGCCTTTGCCTTATACAAAATCGCTAATTATGATGGGATTAAGGAGTTTGACATCAATACAAAAGCCGGTCTAGCGCATGCGATTGTCAATACCATCGATTTAAAAAATGTCATGGTAGAGATCGAAGTTCTCGGAAAGAGGGATTATCTAGGTATTGATAAAATTCGTGTGGGCGATAGGGAGTTTAAATATCACTCAGTGAATGTCGGAAATCCGCATGCTGTTATATTTTTGGATGAACCTGTAGATGGCTTGGACGTGGAAAAATACGGTCATGCGATAGAATACCATAAAAATTTCCAACCAGATAGAACCAACACAGAATTCGTTAATGCTAAGAAAGATGGTTCGCTGATGATGCGTGTGCACGAAAGAGGAGCGTGCGAAACCCAAGCATGTGGTTCAGGGTCGCTAGCTGCTGTGATAGCTGCATGCGAGGCTGGTTATGCCAAAAAGAACGAATGGGTTGCAGTTAAACAGCCTGGTGGAACGCTCAGTATTCTGTACGGGGATGAATTAAGGTTGAAAGGTGAGGCTGAGTTCTCTTATAAAGGAACTGTTTCTTTTCCCTAAAACCCTCATTCTTCTAATCAGTAGAAAAAGGACGATATTTAAATCCGTTACTATCAATATGATTTCTATGCCAAAGTATTCCATGGCGTTAGAGAATTTACCAAAGTATCCTTTTGCTAAAGTTGGGGCGTTAGCGAAAAAGGTAGAGGCAAGAGATAAAGTAAAAGTCACAAATCTAAGGATCGGTATCCCCGATGAAGAAGCCCCGTTGACGATCAAAAAATTGTTGTCCAAATATGCGCTCGAAAAGAACTCGACTTATGGATACCCTTGCGATATGCATGATGCTAGAGGAATCCCAGAATTGGTAGATGCCATAATCCAACACTACAAAGAAAGACACGGAGCAGATATAAAACCAGAAAACATAGCAGTTACAGGATGGACGAAGCCTATTTTGCATCAGATGCCCAGATTGTTCGCTTCTGGAAAAGCAGTCATAACCGAACCAGTCTACCCAGTGTACGTAACTGCTGCAAAGTTGGCTGGTCATCAAATATCGATATTTCCAACATCTGAGGAAACCGGTTGGCTCCCTCAGATGAGGGTTTTGGATAAGAATCATACGTTTTTCTACTTATGTGATCCGAACAATCCGACCGATAGCGTAGCTAGCGAGAGTTTCTATGAAGAGCTTTATGAAGAGATGTTAAAAAAGGATGTCGGCGGCATATTCGACAAAGCTTACAAAGATTATCGATTAGATACCAAAGTGAACCCGGTGTCAATCACGCAGATTCCGGAGTTGATGGATCTTGGCTACGAGGTTTTTTCACTTTCAAAACAATATAATTTCGTTGGCATCGGACTAGGATGGATTGTGAGTAGCAAGAGAAACATCGATAGATGGCTTAACTTTGACAGTCATGTTGGTCAAGGTGTTGCTTGGTACAAGCAGAAAATAGGTATGGAAGCGCTGACTAACCCAGATGTGAATGAAGAGATGAATGCTTACATGAATCAATTGAGAAGAAGATCGGAAATTATGGCTGAGGCGTTGAATAATTTTGGTTTTGAATGCAATCCTTGCAAGGCTACTCCTTATCTGTTTGCGAAGATTCCGAAGAAATTTGGCGACAAAGACGAGCATTTTGCTTTAGAGGTTTTATTGGACAAGGGCCATGTGGCAACCATGCCAGGTTCTTATTTCGGAGATAGCGGTAAAGGATATCTAAGATTTACTTTGTTCGGATCAATTCCTGAAATAACAGATGGTATGAAAAGAATTGAAGAGATGAAGGATTGGTAGGGCACGCTATTATTATTCGTTTGAATACAAATTAATTATGTCAGCGGCGTTCTCCCTACGTCTTATTAGTTTATGAGTTCCTTGACTAATTATTGCCTCTGCAGGTAGCGATTGGGCATTATATCTAGAGGCCATAGAGAAACCATATGCCCCGGCATTCAAAATAGCCAATACATCGCCTTCTTTAGGCTTTGTCATTGTTCTCTTTACAGCGAGCATATCACCTGTCTCACACAGCGGACCTGCAATATTGCAAACATTCTGAGGATCCTCAATATTGCTTGCATCAACAACTTCATGATGTGCGCTATAGAAAGCTGGCCTTATCAGCGTGTTGAATCCTGCATCGATGCCGACGATCAAATTGTTGTTTTTCGTTTCTACAGTGTTGACCCGTGATAGTAAAATTGCGGAATCGCCAACAATATATCTTCCAGGTTCTATGGCAATCCTTTTAAACTTAAGACCTGATTTCTTCACGCGTTCACAAATACCCTTTCCATAGGCCTCTATCGGAAAATCTTTCTCCCTTTCTTCGTATCGAATTCCAGGGCCGCCGCCAAAATCGACCTGGAGCAAATCATGACCAAGAGAGTCTGTCATTTTCCTAGCCATGTTAAGTGTTGAATCTACAGTTTCCAAGAAATCAACTACATCATGCCAATTAGAGCCTATATGTTGATGTAGCCCAATTACGTTAATTCCACAATTTTTTGCTTCCTTGCATAAGTCTAACACTCGATCTTCCTGTATTCCAAATTTGATGGGGATGCCATGGGATTCTGCTCCGGCAGTTATTGTTTTTGGATTAAAGCCAGCACCCGCACCAGGATTCCATCTGACTGATACGTCAACATCGCCAGATGCTTTTATTTCATCCTTATATTTTGCCAACCTCTTCATCTGTGAAAAAGAATCGATGTTTATCAGAATATCGGAATCGAGTAAATATCTCATAGTTTCATCATCTACGCTAGTTCCAGTAAACATAATCTTATCTTTTTGGAAACCATTATGTCTCGCAATCCAAGCTTCATTTAACGAAACCACATCCGCGTAAGCTTCTTTGCTTGCCAAGAATTTTAGAATTGGAGGAGCGTAATTTGCTTTTACCGCATAATACACTACAACTTCTCTATCGGCATGCCTTTCCAAACTTTCTTTAACTCGAATAAAATTATCGTTGATTCTATTTTCATTGTATACATAAGTAGGAGTTCCAAACTCTTCAGCGAGAGTTTCGCAAGAAAATCCACTGATAAACAGTTTGTTATCCTTAACTTCCAGATGACCGGGCTCTTCCCACCATGGCATAAGAAAAGAATGTGTAAAGAAACTTTTAATCATTTGTGCGATGCTAAAAAACTTAAATCTTTAACAAATTTCCTTTCAATAAATAGTCAATCAAGGAAGGATATCCATGAACAGAGAAAGATACGCTGGATGTTATACTGCTCTTGCAACTCCTATGAAGAAGGTAGGAGGATTTGACCATCTCACCCCGGATGTGGATTATCGGGGTTTAGAAGAATTAATTGAATTTCAGAACAGATATGGTACGAAAGGAATCTTATTTGTGGGTACGACAGGTGAAAGTCCGGCGCTTAGCTGGGAAGAACACATAACGGTCATAGAGGAGGGTTCATGCCTCAATAAGAAGTTGACGATCGCCGGGGTAGGTAGCAATAATACAGAAGAAACGGTGATAAGCATGAAGCAACTCCATGGGGGGTCTGCGAGGATCGATTCCGTATTGCTAGTTGACCCTTACTACAACGGTCCAGATTCGCTCCAAATACGCGAGGAATATATCAGACCCATAGCTGAAGAATTTAACGAATACGAAGTGATCCCATACATCATACCCGGAAGGACAGGGACAAAGTTGGCCTCTGAGGATCTTGCCATTTTACACAATGAATTGAAAAATATTAACATCGTAAAGGAAGCGACTGGAGATTTAGAGAATATGAAACTTACGAGAAAATTATGTGGAGGTGACTTCGACATCCTTTCAGGTGACGATGACATGACGCTAAAAATGATACTTAATCCAGAAATACGGGCGCAGGGTGTCGTATCTGTCGCTTCTAACGTAGCTCCAAAAGCAGTAAGCGAGATGTGTAATTATGCATTGGATGGCCAAGATGAAAGGGCAAAAGAAATTGAAAATGCGCTGAAACCTCTCCTGCAATTAGTTACTGTGAAGACTGAAGAGGAAGCACTTTATGGAAAAAAAATTTTCGGCAAAAGAACAATAAAGGCCAGAAATCCTGTTCCGTATAAAACGTTGATGAATATCCTCGGTATGCCTGCTGGACCTTGCAGAAGGCCACTTGGGAGAATGACCAGAGCAGGATTCAATAAAGTGCTAGAGGCTGCTAGGACTGTATTAAAAAATAATCCAGAGATTCTGAAGCCAGTAGAAGAATTTTTTGACGTTGACTTAGATGAAAGACTTTTTGATGAAAAATATTGGCAAGGGTTGATTTATGATTAGTTCCATAAGATCTAAGGAGCCGATTCCATGCATAAGATGAACATCTTAATAAACGGATTGGGAAAGATGAACTGTACCAATGTTACGATAATTCAAAGCGATAAAGCTTTGAGCGAAGGTTTGAGATTTGTCGCTGCCGTTGATCCTCAACCCAATTATTCAAATCCTCTGATCGAAAATACTGTAACTTCCCTTAAGACTTCTGGCACGATATTGAAAAAATCAATAGATGAATTGGATCTCGAAAGTGTTTTCCCCCAAGACATCCCGAAATACATTCTCGATTTCAGTTCTGAAAGCGGATGTGTTGAAGGGGTAACGAAGGCTCTGGGGCATGGTTTTAATGTAATAAGTGGCACTACCCCAATTTCAAAGAAAAGTGATGATTTAATAAAGAATAAAATATTAGAAGCTGAAGTCAAAGGGATAAGATGTGATAATTTTTCCTCACATGTAACAAAGTTCCTTCATAACCTAGATCATATTGCCCAAACGATTGAGGCAGAAGAAGATATAACTATAGTCGAATCGCACAGAATGGAAAAACCAACTACTTCGGGAACAGCACAGCTTATAGCTAGGACATTATGCAGATTTACTTCAAAAGAAGGTTACATATTGCTTAGTGAGGGAAAGGCATTTGATGGCGCTGGAGAGGAAACGACAATGCCTTCTGGAGGATCTTTGCAATCATATATTAAAATTTCTGCCGTAAGATTTGCCGATGAGCCTGGAACGCATACCGTCATGATTGGTGATGAAAATAACCATAGACAATACAGCGTAAGGGCAACGAGGCATTCCCTTGCAGAAGGGGTTCGAAAAAGCCTGAAATTTCTTATAGATATTAGCGAACCAGGGCTATACACTTTCAAGGAAGATGTGCTGAAGCTTCGATGAATTTTAATCAATATTGCTCAGTAATATAGTGCCCACCTAGCGAGCTCGTGTTTATGAATTCTTATGAAGCGTCTCTTTAGGAAGTTTGTCAATTCTATTTAGCATGGAATACAATATTGTTGTAAAAACTAGGGATATCCCGACTTGAATAGGGGTTACGAGGGCTCCAGCCATCCATATTAACCTCATAGTTTCTATCGTGAAACCGTAGAATATTCTGTAAGTATGTAATGGGACGAAAAGGAAAATTCTGAATAGTATATCAGCCTCGAGACCGATAAATGAGGATACCACCACTTTCGCTTTATTTACTCTCAAGATAGCGATCGTAAGAAGTATAATGAATGCCAAGTAAACGTTCCACATCCCCCATAAAGGTAAATTTCTTGAAACAGGGGTCATAAAGTAGATTACCAAAAAAGACGTGTAAAACAATATAGGCAATCGATTTCTTTTTCGAAAAGCCAAGCCCGCAATCATCGCACCAAAAGGTGCGCCCAAAGCGAATATGAACTCATAAGGCCCTCTAAAATAGATGTAATGACCAACGAAAACACCTATAAGCATAGAGAAAAATCCATCAAAGGGCCCAAGAACGAAACCTACGATAGGTTCGATCAAGAAGACCCAGCTATACCAAACCCCTGATTCAAATTGAGGAATTCCAGGAATTGAATCAAGGATAGCGATCATAGAGGCGAAAATTGCAATTAAAGTAATCCTTTTTGATCTAATCATTTGGATCTTCCAAGATTGTAGATCTTCTCAGCAAGATGTTTAGTTTCATAAAAACATTGATTACGATTATCAGAATATGCCATAACAGAGCATATCGGATCGCCTTCCTGAATTAGATATCCAGGTTTTGGGACGTCTCTTACGAAATCATAAGAAGAAAGATCAGCCACCTCCAGATTGGATTTAGCATACAATATTCCTCTGCTAAAGTAGGAAGATTTGGGTCGATGTATTCTGGAAGGAAGTATATTTTCAATGCAACTCTTTACATGTTCTTCTACAAGGTTTATTTTTAGGTAACTCTCAACGCATTCGATAGTTGATTGAAATCTGGGATTTATTTCGATAATGTTTATTTTTTCCTCACTCGATAAGACTATGTCTATTCCATTTGAGCCTTTTAGACCTAAATCAGCCACGATCTTGTTTGCCAAATCTTCACATTTCCGAAATGTTTCATTATTTGCATCTAAAGGGGTGATGCCACCACAATATACGAACTCTTCCTTTTGTCCGAACTCTTCTAGTCCAAGCAGTTGCTCATTAATAGATAGGACCTTTGATGAGGCCCCATTGGCAAGAATAGACAAACTGGCGGGGGTCCCAACAATATGTTCCTGAATCAAGAATTCGCCTTTTGACGCTTTGAAGAATTTTTTTAAATCTTCGTTATCTTTTATCTTGACTACCCCTCTACCACCGTATCCTACTTTAGGCTTGACAATCAAAGGAAAGCCAATTTCCTTAGCTATACTCAATCCGTCTTTGAGATTTCCAGCCGAACGGGTGGTAGGAAAATCTAAGTTTGCCCTCTTAAGAGTTTCAAAAAATTCGCATTTATCTCTGACTCTTTTTATTACATCGGGCGGATTACCCATTATAGGAGCCATTTCAAAAAGATTCTCGAGAATATCATTTTCATCGTCAAGCCCACTCGAGAGTAAGATGAAGTCTATTCCATTCTCATGAACTAATTCTCTTGCCAAAACTAAAAGTTGTTCAGATAAACCGCGATTATTCTTGCATTCTCCTCGAAATACTTCTAGGATAGATGAACTTTGATCCGAATATCTTTTGATATCCAGATCTCCATAAAAGTCTACAGTAAAAACAGAGTATCCAGCGGCCTTGGCAGAACGTGCTATACCGCCTACATCTACAACTCCAATAATCAGTATCCTTTCTTTAACAGCCATATCGAAGACCATAGAAGTATTATGCTTTGCTCAATAATTGGTAATCGTCAATTCGAAGAACTATTGAATTCAGATTATTCGGTAGCTAATTCATCCACGAGGGTTTTCCTACTAAGAAATTAACTAGGAATTTTGCGAATTCTATGTTCGATACGTAGAGATCTAAAATTTGATCATTTTGCATGACGTCAGAACCTTTTTTCAGACTTTTTGATATAAGTTTTGCTATACCTATATTTTCTCCTCCATTAGCCAAAGAATCCTTCAGTAAGCTTAACGCATAACGATACTTTCTATCCTTTTCAACCACCCATCTATTTCCCTCGATCCATGGTCCCGAGACCGTATCTTTGGCCCCAACATGCTTTTTCAAAAAATTATCAGTATCTTCCTTTCTAAAGATTTGTGGGCCCATATGCTTTCTAATAACAGAGAGTGGATCTTTTTCGATCTCAAAAACTATGATGTTGAGATCATGTTCATCACTCCATGACATCGAGCGTAGAACATTAAAATCGTGCGTCTTCAAGAAGTTTCTTAGGGACCTCTCGCTTTTGTAAAGCTGACTCCATAATACATCGACTACAGTATCTATTTCACCAAACTTTAAGAAAAGAAAAGTTGAGCCATGAGACTTTATCTTTTCTTGAATTTTTTCAACAGAAATTATTTTCCGTTCAACCGGAAAAAAGAAATTCAAACTTGGATTTTCTAAAAAGGCTCTACATGCAGAAACGAATTCCCATAATCTGCGTTCTTCAACAGCCGCTGCAACGTTCCTATTTTTATCGACGGGATCTATTACAATTAAATTTTCGTTGAAAAGAGCAAGTACTTCATTTTCTAATCCTTTATAGTAATTTTCAATATCCAGTATTTGTCTGTCTTCCCAGATTGAAGCTTTATTTACTAAGTTCTCAAATGAATTATATATTAAGACTAGCACTTCACAAAGCATTCCGCTAAACCCTCCGACCTTGATCTCAGCTCCGTAAGTTCCGATAGCTTTCATGAATTTCTTTAGAATTCTGACTTCGTTTCTCAGCCTTTCATCCAGATGTTTTTTCATGTATTCGGTATGGAATGGGGTCCTATCTGTTGAACTTATCCATTGATTTTTCTCAGTAAGATAGCAAGGAACAATATTCAATCTGTATCCGTCAATCAATGTCTCAATATACGGATGTTCTGCATAGCGCTCTATTATTTCATATCCTTCCACAGATTTTCTCGCGATATCTAGGCAGACTTCGCTGAATTCCCTCTTTCCCATACTCTTCGGAACACGCATAAATATATCGATGTCCGCTTCACCTTTGAGCCAAGTATCCTTGGCAACTGAGCCGTCGATTGTTACCTCGCATTCTAAACCAGTTTTCTCAGCCAGACTCGAAACTTTATTTCTGAACTCGTCAGCTATCTCAAATACCTTTTTTCTCTCATCAGAGGTAGGTAAAACCTTCTTCAATACTTCTTCTTTTATTTTTTTGATTCTCTTATCCAGCATAATTTTAACCTGCTTCAATAAGTATTGAAAGTGAAGATGCTGACAGAGACGAGTTGCAATAATACGAATTTTTGCATCTAATATTATAATAAAAATTCTAAATTCTTAATTATTGCTAGTTTTTAACTAAGCAATCTAATTCTATTCTAATTTAATCTCTTAGATAGCTTAAAAGATTAAAATATTCGTTCTCATCTTTCGGCTTTTTCTACTATATGTCGTTTTTCTATCAATGCGAATTAGCCCTTTCAACCTCTCTTATTTGGAAAGTGCCGTCGCGATACAATTCAGTCGATAAATATAAGAAGAATCGATCGTAAAATTTACTACATAATACTTTTTTTATATTAATCTGTGGCGCAAATCTTACTACATTTTTTTTATTTGATTTTGGAAAGCTAAATTAATTAATATTTGGTGAAATTTTTGGTGCAAGTTAAATTACCTAAAATGGATAGGCGCGAGATTAAAAATTTCATAAAAGAGCAGATGCTTTGCAGAATAGCTTTCAAAGGTGATGAATATCCATATATGGCTCCTTTTCAGTACGTCTTTATGAATGATGCTTTATACTTTCACTTTACAGATTACGGCAAGAAAATAAAGTTACTCAAACAAGATGAACGAGTTTGTGTAGAGATAGAAAGCTACCTGCCAGATCTCAGCGAATATAAATTCGTTGTATTGAGGGGTTCTTTGAAGATCGTTGAAGATCCTAATGAAAGGAAATATGCAATTGAGAAGATGGCTGAGATTGGAAAAGAAAGTATTTCGAAGAACTTTCTTTCTGCACATGGTCTAAAAAAGGAAGAAGGTTGGGATTCCCTTAGCTTTAATAAACCGCTCACAATAATAAAACTCGAGGACGTTGTTGAGGTCATAGGCTTAAAATCCTTTTAGCAAATAATTTCTATACATATTTAGTATCTGAAATCATAAGGCGAATTATATGAAACCAATCGAATTCATAAAATTGATAATTAGTATTTTGATTTGTAATTCCGCTGGGTTTATCGGTTCGATTTCTACTGCTTCTGCTATCTCTACGTGGTACAATTCTTTGGAAAAGCCATCCTTTAATCCTCCTAATTGGGTATTCGGACCTGTCTGGACTACTTTATATACGCTCATGGGCATCTCCGCTTACCTTGTTTGGCGACAGGGCATTCATAATCCCCAAGTAAAAACCGCTTTAATTATATTCGGTGTACAATTATTTCTCAATGCCATATGGTCGCCAATATTCTTCGGTCTAAGAGCATTGTTTTTTGCACTTGTAGTTATAATAATTCTATGGATTGCAATCTTTTTGACTATATTGGCCTTCTATAAAATATCTACGATCGCAGCAGTTTTGTTAATCCCCTATATCTTGTGGATTAGTCTCGCAACAATTCTAAATTATTCAATATGGGTCCTAAATTCTTGACTTTAAAAGGCGCAAATAATGGGTTATTTTCCCAAACCTCTTGTTGTTGTAAGTAAATGTTTGGGTTTTGCTCACTGCAGATATAATGGGCTTGTCATATCAGATTATTTTGTAAAGAAATTACGCCTCTTCGTAAATTTCAATCCAATCTGCCCAGAAGTTGAAATAGGCTTAGGAGTTCCAAGAAATCCTATCAGGCTTGTAACTAAAAAAGGTAAGAAAAAGCTAATGCAATCTATAACAAATAAAGACGTAACCGAAAAGATGAATAGTTTTGCAAAAACGTTTCTAAATTCTCTAAAAGAAGTCGATGGATTTATTTTGAAGAATCGTTCACCTTCATGTGGCATTAAGGATGTGAAGGTTTATCCACGTATTGGTAAAGTCGCCTCTATATCAAAAAGTACAGGTTTTTTTGGAGACATTATTTTAGAAAAGTTTCCTTATCTTCCTGTTGAAGATGAAGGCAGATTAAGGAACCACCGTATAAAGGAACATTTCTTAACAAAATTATTTACTTTTGCTAAATTCAGGGAGTTGAAGAAATCCAGATCTATGAAAAAACTTGTTCAATTTCATGCAGACAATAAATTCCTACTAATGTTGTATAACCAAAGATTACTTAGACTTCTTGGCAATATAGTAGCTAATCAATATAATAAAACGGTTGATAAAGTAATAGAAGAGTATGAACTTAATCTTCATTATGCATTTTTAAAAGCTCCTAGGTATACTTCCAGTAATAATGTATTGATGCATGCTTTAGGTTATTTCAAAAAGGATCTTTCAAGCAAAGAGAAGAACTTTCTTTTGGAATCTTTGAATAAATATAATGCTGGAAGAATTCCGCTATGTGTACCAATTATACTTATGAAATCTTGGATAATAAGGTTTGGGCAAGAATATCTAATCAATCAGACATTCTTTGAACCTTTTCCTGAGGAGTTGATCACATGTTTTCCGCTATCAGATGCTGACATGAAAAGAGATTATTGGGAATGAGAATAGGCTATCCTTGCATAAATAATTCAATAGATTGTAAAAGCGATAGAACGTTTCGTTTAAAATCGTACTCTGAAGAGCGGTTAAAAAAGACTGTAAAGAATAATTTAGATTGTTTGCTCAGGATTCTGGAATTCAATCTAGAGCATGAAATCCTTTTTTTTCGGATTACTTCTGATCTAGTTCCTTTCGCATCCCATCCTATTTGTCAGTTCAATTGGCAAAAAGAGTTTAAGAAAAAATTTGTCAATATTGGTAATTTCATAAAAAAGCATAGAATCAGAATCTCAATGCATCCGGATCAGTTTATACTATTAAATTCCTTAAGTGAAAGAATTTATGAAAACAGCATAAGAGAATTGACTTACCATGCTGATGTTATGGATTTGATGGAACTTGATTGCTCTTCAAAAATACAATTGCATGTAGGCGGAATCTACAACGACAAAGAAACTAGCATGAAACGTTTCATTACTAGGTATAAAAGAATTGACACAAAAGTCAAAAAAAGATTGGTAATTGAGAATGATGAGAGGCTTTACTCTGCGAAAGATTGCCTTAATTTATATAATGAAACTGGCATCCCTGTGTTATTTGATACTTTACATCATGAGTACAACAACACTGGGGAAAGTATAGAGAAGCTTTTTGAAGAATTGAGAAAAACCTGGCGTGAGAGGGATGGATTGTTAATGGTTGATTACAGTTCCCGAAATCCTGGTGGGAAAAGAAGTAATCATGCCGATACAATCAATATAAAACATTTTGAAAATTTTCTGGAAGAGACAAAATCCTTTGATTTCGATATAATGCTAGAGATAAAAGATAAGGAAAAAAGCGCAATCAAAGCTATAACAACATTATCAAATGATGTTCGTTTTATTCTACCAACTAAATTATAATTTAATACAATTTGCCAGCGAGAGCTCGCTATTTAGTGCGGTTATTTATCGAGCGCGCTAATTATCCAAATTTATTTTGGTGCACATACAAAAAGAATAGAATAAAAGGATGATGATATCGAAGTAATTGCGCTCGCCGTATTATTTAGATTCCTATGTTCTCTTTTTTCTATGCTTCTTGAAAATCCAAAATATAATCAGAATTATTACTGCCACTATTATGAAGTAAGTAGCAATCAAAATGTAATTGCCCCAGAAAATGGCTTTCATTACTGGAAGTACAATAACTGTCCACAAAATTTCTCTCGGCCCGAAGCGCTCGATCTTTCCTATGGCCAAAGTGTAATCCTCTGAATTGGTTTCGCTGTGAACTTCAACTATATAAGTGCCAGCTTCAACATCGGCTTCATAGGTCGGTCCTTGGAGGTACCAATCCCCACCATACTCCTCATACCATTTGGTCCAATTCCGATAATCTTGCATTATTACTATCTTTTCACCATCTTTCAAAATATGAAATTCAACATCTGATCTCTCTTCCTGCCCAACATATGGAACTAATAGACTCACATATAGATGAAATGGTTTATCCGATTCTATTTTGTATAATTGAGGAGAACCTTGCAGTTTACCATAATAAGCATAACTTATCTCAGGTTCCTCTACAACTATAGGATCTATAGCGTAATCTCTATCTTCGATAACAATTTCCGGTATATGTGCGATACTAACAGATATTAAGATTGAAAAAATCATTAAGAAAGTTAAAATCAGTAGTCCTTTTTTCATAATATCAATCAAGAATTTATAATTTTATAAATTTAATGTGCGCTTAAGCTTTCTTCGTCGATGATTTCCATATTTCGTCAAGCGTCATCTAGCGTGCGCTAATTTTATCTCATGAATAATAGAGTATATCGGACCGTCTGGCTTTAGAGTACTTCTCTTCAGTCTTAAGAATTCAGCCTGTATAACTCCAAAATCATACTCTTTTAATTCGTTTAAAATATTCACTAACTCGTTTCGATTTCTACCTGATCTTACCCTTGCGATAGTCAAATGTGGGCTGAACCCTTTCTTGTCGGGGATAAGACCGATTTTCCTTAATCTCGGTTCAAGCTGACTATGAATTTCCTTCAGCTCATTAGATCCTTTTTCGATTCCTACCCAAATGACTCTAGGATATTTGATGCTTGGAAATGTTCCTACTCCCCTAAGTGCTACTTCGAAAGAAGGGGCTTCAACGTATTCCATCTCTTCAGTTACATTTTTAATAATCTCAGCCGGGACTTCGCCTAAGAATCTCAAAGTAATATGGATATTCTGTGGCTTGACGAGTCTTAGATCCGCCCCCGCTTCGTTAAGCTTCTTTTGAACAGACGATATATTTTCTAAGATCTTCTCATCTGACAAATCGAATGCTATAAAACTTCTAATTTTTCCAGTCTGCAATCTGAACTACTCCTATTTGTTTTCTCTTCTCTCTTTCCTTAACCACATCCTCCAGTAGATAAGCGAACTGAGAAAAACTGAGACTATTATTAGAATAATAAGAATTCCGAAAAAATCGATTCTTCCTTCGAAAATACCAAATACCAAGTTAGCACCCTGCGCTCCAGCAGCAGCTAACATTAATCTTGAGGCAATCTTCCCACATGCCGTTAGCGAAAAGAAGACTATCGGAGGCACTTCTAGCATACCGCAAACTATGCCTATTATATCAAAAGGAAATGGAATGGCTGCGAACATGAAAATTGTCCATAGACCATATTTAGAGTAAATCTTTCGAATTGAAATGAATTCAATTTTTTCTTCGATAAGTTTTTTACCTCCTAATCCAACAAGATAGCCCGTAAGTTCACCAACAGCAGCTCCTAAACCTGCAAGGATTCCCACGGCAATAGGATTTAGAAAGATTGCTGATGCCATTGTGACTAATGCGCTAGGAATTGGGAATAATATAGTTGCATTGGCGATAGCCTCAACCGCAAACACGCCCAAGTAACCATAGGTGTTAATCAAATAATCCATGAATGTCGATAGCATATTCGCCCAGTCCAGAATTTAGCGCCTCCCATCATTGCTACAGCTAAGCACGAGTTTATTACTTTTTAATTGTAAATATTAAACCATTCTTGATTTTTTGTTAATCTCATGCTTCCTAGACTAATGTGAAATCAGAAAAGACTGTTAATATTATTAGTAATTTATAACATACTTATTAAATCAATACCAGTGCGCAATCTGATTAACTTAAGTGACATATTATATCTATAATGTGAGTATTGGAAGCGTTTGGGAACGGACGATGAAAAAAACGATAATAGCGATAACAGGTATGACTGGGACTGGGAAGGCAATAGCCTCAAGTGTCGCTAAAGAGCTAAACCTATCCGTATACGTCTGTGGAGACGTAATACGGAACGAGGCAAAAAAAAGAGGAGCCCCGCCTACAGCCGAAAATCTTGGGAAGTTGATGTTTGAGATTAGAGAGAAAGAGGGTAGAGGTGCTGTGGCGCTTAGATTGTTACCGAAAATTAGATCTGAAAGAGATAACTTCGTTGTCGTTGAAGGGATCAGAAATTTAGAAGAAGTTAAAGAACTTAGGAAATTCTATAGAACGACAATTCTTGGGATCCATTCGCCACCTGAACATAGATATCAAAGACTCAGAAAACGAAAGAGAAGTGACGATCCCGATAACTGGGACGGATTCCTTGAGAAGGAAGAAAGAGAACTTAGAGTCGGTATCGGTAATGTGATTGCTCTATCGGACATAATGGTAATCAATGACTCTACAATAGAAGAATTTAAAGAAAGGACCAGGCGAATCTTTTTGGAACTTTTAGGCTCCGATAATTAACAAAATTTCATAATCCAAAAGGAAGATTAAGAATCGATTAAACCGGAGTTTTCGAAAGGATGCAAGTGGAAGACCACATAATCGTAGAGGTTGAAGTTCTCATATATCCAACAGAGGATGAGGAAAAAGTTCAGAATGCTGTGACCAACCTTATTAAAGGACTGACGTTTAAAATTGAGGAATTGAGCGAAGGTATCAAAATTCTTAGGGGTAGAGCCAACAGCAGAGATTCGCTGAATAATTTCAAGGATCTTTTAAAAAGAGAAAGAATAAGAAACGCAGCCAGAGCAACCATATTGAGTAATCTAACGGATAATTCAGCAATCTTCTATTTGAATAAACAGGCAGCATATGCAAATCATATTTCTTTCTCACTACCTGCCGGGGAATCGCCTCTTGGTCCTATTCAAGTAAAAGTTGGATCGAAGAACTTATCATCTCTGATAGAATGGTTAGTTCCAAGAACGGGGAGTAGGTAGTCCCTAATAGGTATAAGCACTGATGTTCTACTGACTGCCCATTTTAGTTACCAAAATACTCACGAAATAGAGGGGGGCTATCCAGACAATTCCCAAGATCGATAAGTATAGTAAGTTAATGTCAGTCGATTAAGAAATCGTATTTACGAAAACGGGTAGAACGAATACAAAGCCAATACGAAGCCAAAAAATGAACCACGATATCCTTGAGCAGAATGCCTCAAATCCATTCAAAGCGGTTTGGGATGATTCAAGAACTCCTGATAGGCCAAGGAAAAGGGAGAAAATAGTAGGTAGTATGAATGCCAGCATCCAATCTTGACTGATGCCTCCATAGAATATTGGTGGATAATCAAATTTTGCTGACAGTAGCATCCAAATGAATAGGAAATTGACAAGTAGAGCCGATTCATTTGGCTGAGTTAGTAATTTAAATAGGTAGTATCCAAAAACTAGCCCAGCAATCGCAAAAATGAATAATGATTCGTCTTTATTGATGAAAGTTCATATTCAAAGAAGCCCGGAATCACCTTTCCTATGAAGATGAGAAACTAAGCTCCGATTACTCTAGCAACAATCGCCCTAAAGAATCGAAAAGCTTTCGGAATTCCAATGGTACGAAATGTCAATTTCGCTCATCATTAAATAACAAAACAAAATATAAAAAATTTGAAGTACGAATATGCCTTTTATTGGCGCGCCCGCTGATTATCCCTTAGAATTAGACTTTTATTTTCATTAAATCATAGGCTAGAATCGCATCATTATGAATCTTTGAAGCTTCGACCAGAAGTTTCCCCGGGTCTTCGTACATTGCGCTTACATGAATTAAAATAAGCTTCTTGGCATGGGATTTCTTTGCGATATTAGCTGCCTGACCAGCCGTTGAATGGCCATACTCCATAGCCTTCTCTTCATGAGAATTCTCGAAAGTACAATCATGTATCAAGACATCGGCATTCTCTGCCAAGTCAATAATCGATTCACATGGCCTAGTATCGGTTGCGTATACAATCGTTTTACCTGGCCTTCTGCGACCTAGTACGTCGCTTGGCTTTATCGTCTTCCCATTAATTTTTATGCTATTGCCTAATTGTAACTTCTTCCACAAAGGTCCCTTCGGAATGCCAAGAGTCTCCGCTATTTCGGATTTGAATCTTCCAGGCTTTTTCTTCTCTTTCAAAGCGTACGCAAAACATAGAATTCCATGATCGGCTTCAGCAGCCAAAATTTCATATTCTCTTTCTTCAATAACCTTTCCGCTGCTTACTTCGCAGATTTCCAAATCGAAAGGCCTCGAATATCTGACTGTACGCTCGATAGAGATTATGAAGTCCTCCAAGCCCTCCGGCCCAAAGATCTCTATTTTTCTACTTCTGCCAAGAAGCGCCATTGATTGGAACAAACCTGGTAAGCCAAGAACGTGATCCCCATGCATGTGAGTTATCAGTATCTTCATCTTCTTATTGTACCCAATTTTCGAAAAAAGCATCTGCTTCTGTGTTCCTTCCCCACAATCAAGCATGATTATCTCCGCTCCTCGCCTAATCACTACGCTTGGCAGATTCCTAATTTTCGTAGGCATAGAGCCGCTTGTGCCGAGGAAGATTATATCCAATTCAAGCACGCCTCCTATAATTTATGAACTATTATCGTTTAAAAACGAGTATTTCTCTAGTCAGACTTCTATGAACGTACAAGTTATGAGTTTCAACTGGCGTTAGCCCTGCCTCTTCTCCGAAATTGCTTATATTTGCACCCTTTGGCGATGAGATGGAAATATGCCCGTTATTCTCAAGCGAATCATGAGCTGAAAAAAGAAAATCTCTAAAAAGCTCTGTAAGTTCCACACCCAAAAGAGATGAGTCTTTGCCATAGGGAGGATCCGTAGCGATACTTTCAGCGGGCTTAAATGCGTTTTTTCTGGCATCTGCAAGAATAATGCCCTCATACTCCAAGTTAAAATGTTCAAGATTTCTTATTGTGCCTTTGATCATCTTCGTATTCAGATCGCAACCAAGAATCCGGCAGCCCATCATACCAGCTTCGATCAATATTCCACCTACGCCACAGAAAGGATCAAGCAGTAAGCTATCTTCTCTGGCTCTTGAGAGATTGACTATGCATCTTGCCAGTTTTGGATCCATAGTGGATGGATGAAAAGCCGGTCTTTTTCTCGGCCCTCTTTTTGCCAGATTCTTTTCTTTCTCGAAAAAGTTGAGGCCAAGAAGAAACTTGTCCTCAGTCAATATTCCGAAAAATCGTTTTGTCGGATTCGCAAGATCTACCTTCGAGCTTTTAACGCGCTCCTTGATTATCTTTCCAATTTTTCCTTCGATCATAGAAGCGCTTAAATTCCTAGAAGCTTCAGCAACTCTCGCAATTCTGACAGAGTATCTCTCTCTCGCCTCGATAAGCTCTGAGAAATCTACTTCTTTAGCCGCTTTGACTATCGTATCTAATTCATTCTTGCAGAACAATATCTCTGATCCGCAGGACTTGCACATGCCACTTCTCGAAGATGTTTTCTTCAAAGCTTCAAAAGGCGCTTTGGCCCTAAGCAACTGATCTGCTTCGCCGATCGTTTTGAAATCTATCTTTTCAGCTTCCATGATAGATTTTATCTCGGCTTTCGGAAGCGTTGGATGCTCTCCTGAGAGAAAGAAGTATAGAGAATTGTTCAAACTAATGTCCTCAAAGCTTCAGCGATAATGTTCGCCACCGAAACCCGACTTACCTCGCTTTCAATCGTATCAGTTCCTACAATTTCGTCAACGCCAGCTTTCTTCAATCTATTTTTTGCATCGCCAATGAGTAAGGCATGGGTACAGGCAGCGACAATTCTTTTCGCACCTTGATCTTTGACTATTCTTACGCCATTAGCCATGGTCCCGCCCGTAGATATGATATCGTCAACGATCACAACATCGCAATCTCTCACTTTTGCGTCCTTCGCGCCGGTTAGAACTTTTCCAGTTTTTAAGTCTCGAGTCTTGCAAAAGAATGTACAGTCTGTCTCTAAAACATCGGCTACTTTTTCAGCGAGTCTTAAAGAACCCTTATCAGGAGCTATAACGCAAGGACGAGTAAGATTAATCTCTTTCAAATATTTGCCTAACTCTTGCATGGCCGATAGATTTACCGCCTTCATATTGAATAGCCCCATGCTTTCTTTTTCGTGAACATCAAATGTTAGGAAATGATCGGCCCCGCTCGATTCGATCAACTTAGCCACAGTATTTATGCCTATAGTTTCTCCTTTTCTGAATCTTTTATCTTGACGAGTATAGGCCAAGTAAGGAACAACGGCAAAGAGCTTAGCCGCGCCCAAGTCCTTTGCTGCGTCCAGCATCATGAAAAGCTCAATAAGTCTTCTATCTTGTTGAGGGTAGCAAGATTGAATTAATACAACCTTTTCATTCGCCAAGCTTTGATTAAAGCGTAAATAGACTTCGCCATCAGGGAAAGTTTTGGTCTCAACTTGCGAAAATTCTGCATTAAGGCTACTGGCGATCTTCCTAGCCAAATTGGCAAATGCAGGTATGCTCACAATAACAGTCAATGTAAGACACCATAAAATTACTGAGCCGATTATATTAACTATCATTCCTCGTTAATGATAAGTTATATTTCCATTTTCTTTTCAAATATTTCCCATATAATTAGCATTGCTAGAGAAAATGAATAGTAACATTATCGAGATCTTTTGTATCGATAAAGAGAATGAATGGCTTCCCACCATATACGCTTGAAGAGCTTATAGTTACGATCTTTTCATCGTGTTCGTAAAAAGGACCTTCAACAGCTTTGTAAGGTTCATGACTCCTCATAATCCTCTTTATCCCAAGCTCTCGACATACATTATTCGTGATATCTTTCCCAAAATGTACGCCGACACCCCTCATACTTGGGTACTCTCCTTGATCTTCAATCGGATCCGACCATAGAACATCGCTCTCAACTTCTCTGGCCGGATACCTCAAATCATCCAGACTCTTTATTTTACTCGAAATGCCTCCATGAATGAAGAGAGCTTCATTTCTTATTAGAGCCGCCAGATATAGACTGTCTATAAATGGCTTGAGCTTTTCTTGAAAATATTTCTGCCAACTTCCCTCCTTTTCATTCGCTTCATAGATTAAATCGCATGGATGAAATGTTGGATTACCTGTATCTGAATAATCCTCATGATTCCCTTTCAAAGCTATCACGTTTCGAGGGTATCTTGCCATCAAAGAATCGATAGATTCTATAACTTCGACTCCATTTGGCCCTCTATCCGCATAATCGCCAAGAAAAATAACGCCGTCTTTTCTCGCATCTATCGTTTTCAGTAGAGAAGAAAAAGCCTGATAATCGCCATGAATATCGCCAACCACAGCGATCCTTTTCAACCTAAGAAGATTATCCTCGCTTAACTCGTAAAGCCTGCTTTTCTGAGTTTTTTTACTCATTTGAAACACAGAACGTATTTTGATTCGATTACTCTTTTTAACCATTCATATAAATCTGTGAGCAGCAAATTGGCTGGGAAGAGATCTCTAAATTCATCTCTTTAGCCAAAATTATCGCTTTTTCTGACGGAAACGCAATCCCATTAACGCCGGACTTGATTGCGAGTTCATCAGTCTTAATTCTATGCTCGCCTAACGGCCTCACGCATCCTAGAACTACAGGTGTTTTCGGCAAAGCGAGTCTTATTGATATGAGAACTTTAGCTATATCTTCTGGAACCGGAGGTTCTATTTTTTCCATCTGAGTTCCTATCATCGGCATGAAAGCAATTACTACAACCGAGGCGGGATCATATTTTGAGATCATCTCGATCGCTTTAAATTCTCCTTTAAGCCTGCCATAATGAAGGCCGACCACAATATGCGGCACAAAAGGAATCTTACTCTCTTTCAAGACTTTCATCGATTCTTCATAATCCTCAACAGTCTTTTCAATCTGACAAATTTCATGGATCGTTTCATTAGAGCCGATTATATCCATTAAAGCTGCATCTACCCCTGCCATCTTCAACTTCCTGGCCGTTTCTTCATTCACTATTCCCGTATGCACTACTACGATGAGCCCAAGATCTTTCTTGATCTTCGAAATAGCTGTTGAGAATCTATCAATAGGAACAGAGGCATCTCCTAAACATCCGCCGCTGATTAGACAGCCTACGCATCCCTTAGCCTTCAGATCTTTACAGACGTTAAATAGCTCTTCGTTGTTTGAAACTGAGATCATCGTCTGCAAGATTCTTCCATTACAATGTTTGCAATTTAGAGCGCAGAAATTTCCAGTGATCGATATAGAAGGAAAAGTGTTTGGACGCGAAACGAGATTTGAGGACTTATAATCAATGAAGCTGGGAGCGTAGAATGTTATTTTCCTTCCAAAATTTTTCCAACTTGAATTCTTTGATAATTCAAGAAGTTCTTCAAAGTCTTTATTCATAGATTTCTCGAACTTATCGTATTTCGACATCACATCGACCTACTAGCTCTAAGGATAGCATGAGCTTATTTTCTCACACTTTTGTAATACTCAGTGATCTCATTCTCACTTATTCTATAAGGTCGCTTTGGGATACCGATCGGCATAACGTATAGCGGTTCTTCTTTTGCTTCAGCGCCAATAGCATCTCTAACTCCCTCATCGTAAAAAGCTCCAATCGCAACAGTTCCTAAATTGATAGCTGCTGCCATCAAGTATATGTTCTGTCCCACATGCCCGTCTTCCATGTGAACATACCTATAACCCCTATCTCCATATCTATTCGTTGTTCTTGCATAGATCGAGCAGACTACTATGTTGACCGGTGCTCTTTCTACCCATACTTGACTTAATGATGCTTCAGCGAGCTCTTCGTTAAGATCGCCTTCTTTTACTAACTGAATGCTATGATCTTCGTGATCATACCTGTATGATCCGGCAGGCAGATATTGAGTTTCGTTAATAGTAACTCCGTTATTGGAAACTATGGCAAATACTTCAAGCGGATATGTGGCACCTGCACTGGGGATAGTTCTGAAACCATATCTTTGTTCATTTATTCCTTGAGCTGCCCATAATATCTTTGAAAGTTGTTTAATGGCTATAGGTTCATCTTCGTATTCTCTAAGAGACCTTCTCCAGGCCATCGCATCTTCTAATTTTACACCGCTATCAAATTTTGGTAGCGGCAGTACATACTTATCTCCCAAAACTCTTTCACCTATTTCTTTCTCATCTTTTATTTCAATTTTTGATTTAGAACTCAGAAGCTGGGCTCCAAACCATGCAACTATTCCTCCGATCACTATAACACCGGGAGCAATGTACTTCAGAAAAAGTCTTCTAGAAAATCCTTGTTTTTTTCTAGCCAAGGTTAGATCATCTCTACTTGCATGGCTGGATATTTTTAAAATTATTTTATTGGTAAATAATTGAGGATCTTCAATAAAATTGATTATGCTAATCATTGTTTCTTCTTGTTCACTACTAATTATGCTGCATATAATGTAAGTAAGGGGATAGAGGAAGAATGCTGACGCCCAGATTCATTGTATGGAAGGATAGAAAGGAAGAGAAAATGCCCAAAAGTTACAAATAATCAAAAAAAAGACTGCTTAGGCCTTACGCCATTTCCTTAAGACAAGAATCGTTGAGAAGACTGCTATAAGGCCGATTAAGGCCAGGTAAGGCGCTATAATTGCGAGCCTGTTCACAGGCGCATAGTATCCTCCGACTGGAGGAGGATCGTAATACCTCAAAAGGAGTGCGTTATGGGGATTGTCTCCAGATCCAGTATAACCCGCAACATATATGTCCGAGCCTACGGCCACGCCACGTTCCTCATCCTTATCTCCTGAGTCATAAAATTGAGCCCAAATTAGATTCCCTTCAAGATCATACTTCAAGAGATAGATGTTATTGGGATTAGATCCAAAATTGGTAGTAACAGCTACATAAATATAAGATTCTAAGGCTACTGAGGCTGATATTTCATCATATCCCGAGTCCCACATCCTATACCACTTTAGATTTCCATCTAAATCATATTTCAAGAGGAAGAGATTATCGGGATTAGCTCCAAAACCGGTTAAACCAGCTACGTATATATTCGAGCCTACGGCCACGCTATGAGCCTCATCACGACCTCCTGAGTCCCAGGTTTTATTCCATAAAAGATTCCCATCTGTATCATATTTCAAGAGGAAGGCATCAAAATACATTCCAGAAAAATTAGAACCAGTTACGTATATATCCGAGCCTACAGCCACGCCTACTCCACCCTCATTGTATCCCGAGTCCCATTTCCTATACCACTTGAGATCCCCATCTGAATCATATTTCAATAGAAAAGCATCATAAACCGTTGCGGAACTATTATAACCAGTTACGTATATATCCGAGCCAACGGCCACACCTTGCACATAATCATTATATCCCGAATCCCAGTATTTAGGCCATCCAGATTGAAGATTTCCGTCTGTATCATATTTCAAGAGGAAAGCATCATAATAAGGGTGGATACCTTTGCGGCCAACTACATATATATCAGATCCTACGGCCAAGCTATATGCACGATCATTATTTCCCGAGTCCCATGTTCTTACCCACTCGAGATTCCCATCTGAATCATATTTTAATAGGAATGCGTCAGAGGGATTAGTTCCCGAATAGGTAGCACCTGTTACGTATATATCAGAGCCAACGGACACATCGTATGCATAATCTTGGTGTCCCGAATCCCATATTCTCGACCAAATTAATGTTGGATGTCCTTCGGCCAGCACGTACGCTAGGGACATGCTCAATAAAAGGATTGCCAGAAATGCTGCCATATGCCTATAATGCTTCAAGCTAAGACACCCGATCAATAAGACTGGAAAAAAGGCTTTTTTTGTTTATGATCGATTTGGCTTAAAAGATTATTTATCGCAGACAAATTCCGGTGCTTATTCATTCCATCAGCCCTTCCTATCATCCTTTTGATAATTGCGTACATGAGATGAGATGCGTTACGTTATTTTGTGTGTGTGTGTGTGTGTGTGAGTACTTTGGTGCGCACACACACACAAACTCATGACGTAATTATCAAAAGGAAGAACGTAAGGAGATAGAGGAATAGAAAAAATTAGAAAAGTTACAAATAATTAATAAAAACTGCCTAGGATTTACGCCATTTCCTTAAGACAAGAATCGTTGAGAATACTCCGATAAGGCCGATTAAGGCTAGGTAAGGCGCTATAATTGCGAGCCTGAATACTCCG
>CAYFUV010000004.1:0-4802 GCA_964346435.1 uncultured Candidatus Bathyarchaeia archaeon
GTAGGAGTTGTCCCAGGATAGATTCTCTTGGGTGAAGTATTTGTTAGCTTTTGGAATAAGAGGGGTGAGGAAGAGCTTATGGGCTGAAGAGCCGTCACCTTTTCCATTACCTGGGATGCAATCCACGAATTTTAGTTGATGAGATGGTGATTTCGGAGTGAGTCTTAATGTTGATTTAAATCTCCTGGCGGTCCATATTAGAAAATTTGGATCTGTATCAGGAGTCATTGAAATTATCTTATACATTTTACGAAATGAAAATTTCCTTAGACAATATGCATGATAATTTTCCTTCGAACTTCTGAAGAGATATATGTTGCTAAGGAAAAATTTTTTCTGAATTCTTTTTAGTTCTTTTATTAGTTTATCTCCTCCTGATTTCATTGCATCGAAGTCCCATAATACAACATGTCTTCCATCCTTGCAAACACTTGTCAATCCCTTAACAGTATAACATTTCTGCAATCCTAAAATCAAATATCTATTTCCTATTTTTATTCTCTTAAACAAATTTGTATTCTCTCTAATTGTGATTTTGGAGATTGAATAATTACTATTAATTATTCTACATAACTTATTCAAAACATAACTATTATTTTACAAATTTTTTCGTAAACCTCAAATTATTCAAGTTGTATTTTCAGAATAAAGTATAGATAATTCTTTAAAATCTTAAATAAATAATAATCTTGAAAAATTTCTATACGGTATCTTAATGAAAATATCTATTGTTAATGATTGCGCATACGTCGGAATGAATGTTTCCGATGAGTTAAAAAAAAGAGGCTATTTTGTTGACTATTATCCTAGATCTAGAAAAATTTTTGATAAGACGTTTAGAATTCTTAATCGAATAATAAGAACAAATGCTGATATTTTTCACGTAAATTATGCCTTGCAGGATGCTTTTCTTGTCTCCATTTTGAAGAGATTAGATGTTCTACATTGCCATGGAAGCGATCTTAGATGGAAAATATACGGAAAATGGGGACTGATTATAAAAATAAATCTCATGAAGGCTCGAAAAGTTTTGGTATCAACACCAGACATTCTTGACATCTCCAAGAATCATAATATTACTTCCGAATATTTACCAAACCCAATAAATACCAATTTTTTCAAGAATGCGGAAGGATTTTCAAAAGATAGTTCTAAATTGACCTTTATCTATGCAAATAAGTACGATGAAAAATCAAAAGGCACAGAAACATTTTTGAAATATTTTAAAAAAGTCAAGAAGAAGAATTGGGTCTTGAAATTTATTAAAGATGTGCCGCATCATTTGATGCCTCATATCTACAATTCTGGAGATATTGTAGTAGGTGAATTTAAAGCAGGGATTTTAACAAACGTGGCTTTGGAGGGTATGGCCTGTGAAAAACCTGTCATTAGTAATGTAGATGAGGAATTATATGGCCAAGAAATCCCTGCAATAAAATTAGAGGATATATCCTCTTTATCAAATGAGAATATTTTAGATTATTATGGAAAAAAGGGCAGGTCATATGTTATAGCTAATCACGAAGTAAAGAAAATAGTTAGTAAATTAATAACAATTTATGAAGAACTTTTAGAAAATTGACATGCCTCTATTTTTGAATAGATTTTCATACAATCTTAATTATTGAAAAGGTCCTTATCCGTATCATATTTGGCTTGAAAAAAACTTGGGTTAACACAATAAATGAATATTCGACATCTAATATACCAAAGTTTATAGGGTTTATTTTTAACATTAGATTCAACATTCATCTCAAAAATAAGAATAGTAGGCCTTAATATGAACTGGAAACGAAAGAAAATTCTAGTTACTGGAGCTGCGGGTTTTATCGGCCATCATTTAGTAGATAAATTACTTGACCGTGGTGCCATAGTCACAGGCATAGATAAGATGCAATATGGAAGCAATATTCTATGGGACAAGAAACTTGAAGCCTACATGAAGGTTTTGACCAAGCATGGCTATAAACCCAAAGTCACAGAATATGAAGAAGGACCAACGCCTTTAATCATGATGGATCTGGAAAAGGACCGAGATAAATTTGAAAAAATGGCATATAATCACGATATTGTTTTTCATCTTTCAGCTGTGTTTGGAGGCAGAGGATTCGTTGATTCCAAACAGGCCGAATGTTGTGCTGGTTTTGCAATAAACCATAATGTGATCTCATCATCCTTTAATGCCGGCATCAGTCACTTACATTTCGCATCTTCAGCATGTGTTTATCCTATCAAATTACAGAATTTAGGCTCTAAACCATTGAAAGAGGATGATGCTTTAAGTGTTGGAGATGGATGGGAAAGCAGCGATAATACTTACGGATGGGTCAAATTAATGGCCGAGCTTGAGTTAAAGGCGTACTATGAACAATATGGTTTCAATTCATCCATATGCAGATATTTAACAGTATATGGTCCAAAGGAATTCGATGAGAGCCATGCAATTGCAACTTTAATTAGGAAGGCGTTGAGAAAGGATGATCCGTATGTAGTCTGGGGATCAGGAGAGCAGGAGAGGGGTTTTACCTACGTAGATGATATAGTTGAGGGTTCAATTCTTTCTGTTGAGAAGATCCAGGATGCAAATCCCATAAATCTAGGTTGGAGTAAAAAGTATAAAATAAAAGACGTTGTAAAATTGATACTTGAACTAACTGAACATAAGCCGAAAAAAATATTTTTTGATAAATCCAAACCAGAAGGCCCTAAGAGTCGATCCCTGGATGTTTCACGGGGAAAAAGATTACTGGGATGGGAGCCCAAGGTCGATATTTACGATGGATTGAAAAAAACAGTGGAATGGGCTAATGAAGCCTATTCTAAAAGCGAAATAAAATAAGATTTACGAATTTTGCTAACCTGATTCTTGAAATAAATACGCAGATAACAGGATCACGCAAATCCAGCATCATCGAGGATAAAAAAATGGGTAAGAAAATTGCTGTACTGGGATTAGGCGTAGGATATGCACTTGCTTGCGCACTTGCGGAGGCTGAATATAAAGTCATAGGGTTAGACATCGACCCGAATTTAATTAAAAAACCCCGAGAAGATAGTTCGGTCAAGGATTTAAAAGATAAATTTCAAGATCAGATTCAGAATAACCTTATTCTAACATCCAATTATTCGGATATAAAAGACGTTGACACAGCTATCGTCTGCGTAAGTACCGGAACCGCTTACAGGTTGGAACTTGGACATGTATCTGATGCAATAGACTCATGCCTATCGATATTAAAACATGGAAGCATGATCTTAGTTTATAGCACCCTGCCATATGGTTCATCTAGTCGAATTAGAAAAATCTATGAAAAGCATGATGTAAAAATCGACGATGAAATTAAGTACTGCTACATGCCTTTAATGATAGCTCAAGGAAATACAGCATACGACTACGTCAACCCACCATTCATAGTATTTGGTGCATACAACCCATCGGTCAGCGACGAGGCAAAAGATTTCTACCTAGATTTCATTAACAATTCCAGTATCTCAAAAGGTGAAACCATTCCCATCTTTACATCAACTCCTGAAGTAGCAGAGCTTACTAAACTTGCTGCCAACGCGTTCTTAACCACAAAGATAAGTTTTGCAAATACAATTGGTCAGCTTTGTGAAAAATTAAATGTAAATGGAAACAAAGTCTTGAACATAATAGGAACAGACTCCAGAATCGGTCCTTCGATGCTCAAAGCGGGATACTCCATCGGTGGAGCATGCTTTCCTAGAGATTTACAAAGCCTAATAGAGACTTTTGAGGAAAATAGACTTCCTTCACCACTATTGAATGGTACGAGAGATACCAACAGGTTAAGATTGGAAGATCCGATTAGAGTTGTCAAAAATCTTGGAATCTCTAAAGGTTCAAAAATTGCTATTTTAGGAATTTCATATAAAGCAGGTTTATCATCCACAACAAGGTCCATGGGATTGGATTTAAAGGGGATATTCGAAAAAAACGGGTATCAAGTAACGACGTTTGATCCAAATTTTGATGGGGCTTCTCTAGATTTGCTAAAAGAGACAATTAAGGATGCAAAGGCGGTCGTAACTACAATTAATGAGAAGATATTCAACAATGCACCAAATTACATGGATGCGAATCAAGTCTTACTAGACTACGGAAATGCGATAGCTGATGAGAAGGGACATAAATGCAGAATCCTAAAGGCCGGACAAGGATGGAATAGAAACGACGATAATAATTAGGTTAAAAGGAGGATTGGGAAATCAACTTTTTCAATATGCTTTTGCCCGATCTCTCTCAATAAAATTTGGAACAGAATTCAAATTAGATATAAATAGCTATAAGAATGATATTTTTTCCAGAGAGTATTCTTTAAAACATTTCAATATTCTAGAAAATTTTGCCACTCAAGATGAAATTGGACGCTATACAATTCTAGAACGAGAACGAAGGTATTTAAATAAGCATATTCCAGTTTCGCTATACATCTTTTTGAACAAGTTGATTCCAGGCATACCTCTATACTATTACGAGAAGAAGTTTGGTTTTGATAAGAAGGTATACGGACTGCATCATGAGGTATACCTTGATGGGTATTGGCAGACGGAGAGATATTTCTCTGGCATAGAGAAGATCATTCGGAAAGAAGTTACTTTAAGGAAAAGACTTGATAGAAAAAATTCAGAGAGATTGAACGATATTAATTCATCAAATTCCATATCAATACATATACGAAGAACCGATAACATCATACGCCCATTAGGGGCCAGGCCTAGTGGAATGGCAGAATGTTCAATAGCTTACTATAGAAGAAGTATTGAACTAATAACTAAAC
>CAYFUV010000005.1:0-1908 GCA_964346435.1 uncultured Candidatus Bathyarchaeia archaeon
ATCGTAACGAATCCGACACATAAACACTTTTCGGTTTGAGTTCAATTCACGCACGTACGAAAAAAGAGGAAAAGCGCGCGCATGAAGGGGAAAAATTTGAAGGACTTTTACCGTTGCCGCAGGTGCGGATATGTCTTGCCGAAGAAGGAAGCAAAAATTTCGGGGTTCGACTCGCAAAGCAGCTTGCGCCACATACACTGCCCCAGATGCGGAAAAATAATCTGACACGCATCATAAAAACGCTGTTTCTATAGAGAAAACGCGCGCGCGAGGAGCAAGTGAGAGTAACTATCAAAGAAATATAATGTACGCTGGCAGAAGACACCGTAATGCATGCATGTCGATAGAAACTATTATATAGCTATTAATCGTATTAGGATTAATAGTGAATAGCTTGCCTAAAAAAATTGTTAGTTTCTCACTCTCCGATAAGAGCATTAAGGAAATTGACAAGGCTTCCAAAGCCCTTGGTATGAGTCGTAGTGAACTAATTGACTTTCTTGCTAAGGATGGATTCCAATTTACAGAAGAGGTGAAGAAGGTCTTGGACGAAATCGCAGACCTACAAAAAGACGCAAAAAAGAAAATGAGCTCCAAGGTAGATTTTACAAAATGATCGGCAAATTATTGAAGTTTATAAAGATCAATTTCAGAAAGAGAATGTTTCTTTATGAAACTGGTGTTTTAAGTTTGACCCTTTTTGGAAGCTTTCCAAATCTATTGGTTAGATTTGCTAGTCTGGGGATATTCCTTATTTCGTCAATTTTATTAATACCGCACATTACTTCACTTATTGCTTCATCAATCAAGTATCTTTTTTTGGAAAAAATTGAAGCAAACCAAAATTTGAAAAAAGAGGTTGATGAAATTGCCAAAAAGATAGGTGTGAAAGTAAAGAAGGTGCGCATAGTGAAAGGGCTATGCAATGCTTTTGTTAGTTTTGGAACTCTGAATTTGGGAGAAGAACTTTTGGAGAGTCTTGGTTCTCAAGAGAGAAAGGCTGTGATTGCTCACGAATTGGCTCATATTAAAGAGAAACATGTTTGGTTAAAGATTATTGCCTCAGGCTTGTTGTTAACCTTACCACTGTGGAGTTGGCAGAAACTATTTTGGCCAATTCTATTCAATGAATATATAACACAACTAATATTGATGTTTCTGATCAACACTGCCTTGCTGTTCTTTGTAATATTGGCCATGATTCCAGTGAATTGGTATCTAGAAGTAAGAGCTGATAGAATAGCAGAAAAAACAGCTGGAAAGTCTGCCTTAATTTCTGCTTTCCTAAAACTAGTAAATAGAGAAAAGTTCGAAGAACCCACAGAAAATCATCCAGCAATTTCTGAAAGAGTGAAGCTAATCTTGAAATATAATCCAAGAAATGGATTTCTCAAAAACTTGTGGCAAGAGCACACTTGAAACCGATTACTCAAAACCACGCGCGCCCACGAAATTAACTTTGGACGTTCAAGTCAGAACGCCCTCAAATTTGTGAATCCGCTTGTTTAAAGAGTCCAGGTTTTGGGATGAGCGCGCGCATGATGTTATTCAGAGACTATTCGTATGAGTTCTTTTGGTTCTGCTATTGTTTTGCCACATTTTTTGCATTTGGAGACTTGCAATGGTTCATACATGGGAACAAGCGCTATGATTTTGGGTTCCGGGCTATTCTGTTCGATGAAAATCTTGTTCACTGGAACACGATTCCAATGACCACAATTTGAGCATTTCATTCTGAGATTTCGTTTCAAAGGCTTGGCTTTCTGGTTCAATGATTATCCAGCTTCCACAGTTTGTTGTCTCGGGCGTATATTTTCTGTTTTTCGTTGAGCCTATTCCTGCGCGCGCGCCATGCGTTGAGTTGTGTATAGAACTATTTTTCACAAACCATTTATTGATTTAAATGAT
>CAYFUV010000006.1:0-1911 GCA_964346435.1 uncultured Candidatus Bathyarchaeia archaeon
AGGAAATAAAGAAACGAATCGAAGACATCGATCCTATAAAGGAGAGGAAGTCGCCTCAAAGGAATTTTAAAGAATTCAAGGGTTGTTGAATTTTTATATTAAACTTTAAACGATGAGAAATAAGAAGATACAAATAATATGATTCAACAAGAGAGAATTAAAAATCTAAGTGGTAGAGAGATTAAACAGGGAAGTTACGTCCTTTATTGGATGCAAGCCTCTCATAGAACGGAGTACAACCATGCCCTAGAGCACGCTATTTCACAAGCTAACAAGTTGAATAAGCCTCTTTTGGTATTTTTTGGACTAATGAATAATTATCCTGAGGCGAATGAGAGACACTATTTTTTCATGCTTGAGGGCCTTAAGAAAGTTCAATCTTCCCTTGAGAAGATGGACATTAATATGGTAATTTGGGATAAGTCTCCGGAGGTTGGCGTCGTTGAGTTATCGAGTGATGCCTCGTTAGTTGTTGTGGATAGAGGATACTTAAAAATACAGAAAGAATGGAGAAAATATGTGGCCAAACGTATTGGATGTCCTTTAGTACAAGTTGAAAGTGATTCGATTGTGCCTGTTGAAGTGGCATCTCCCAAGGAAGAATATTCTGCCGCCAGTTTCAGACCCAAGATAGAAAAGAAACTAGATTCTTACCTTATTCCACTGAAAAAGAACCGTCCCAAAATTGGTTCCCTTGACCTTGATTTTTACTCCTTTGATATTAAAGATATTGAAAAAGCAATCTTTCGTCTAAATATCGATAGAAGCGTCAAAAGAATAAATGAATTTCATGGAGGTACAATAGAGGCCAAAAAACATCTTGAAGCTTTTTTGAAAAATAAATTGGATAGATACCCAGAACTTAGAAATGACCCTACCGTCGATTACCTATCAAATATGAGCCCTTACCTACATTTCGGACAGATTTCTCCATTATATACCGCTTTAAAGGTTTTAGCGACCGATAATCTTGGAAAAGATGTTTATCTAGAGGAACTCATCGTAAGAAGAGAGTTGAGCCTAAATTTTGTATTCTACAATATGAATTATGATTCCTTTAACGGGCTTCCTGAATGGGCTAGAAAGACATTGCTCGAGCATAAGAAAGACCCAAGGGAATATACATATACGTTAGAAGAATTTGAAACTGCTGAAACTCACGATCCTTACTGGAATGCAGCCCAGAAGGAAATGATGTTTCGGGGAAAGATGCATGGTTATATGAGGATGTATTGGGGAAAGAAGATCCTTGAGTGGAGCAAAACCCCAGAAGATGCCTTTAAAACTGCTCTTTACCTGAATAATAAATATGAACTGGATGGGAGGGACCCCAACAGTTATACTGGTGTTGCGTGGTGCTTCGGAAAACATGACCGCCCTTGGAAAAATAGACCCATTTTTGGTAAAATAAGGTATATGAATGATAAAGGTCTAAAAAGAAAGTTTGACGTTAACAGATATGTGGAAAAATTTTAGCTTAGAGACATATCCATTTTTAATATATTTTTTAAATCTTTTATAACAAAATTCAACATTTTCATAAATATCCAAGCTTAAGGTTATCATCTTCGCCCATTGAAACACGCCAATAAACGATTTCATTCTGACTGCCGCCAAATCCCAAACATTCTGAGCATGATAATTTAAAGCCAGGAATGTCCCTCTCTTCTGACATCCTATCTATATTATCTCTAAACCATTCTTCCTACTCCTTGTTTTTTGGAGGAAAATTATTAAGTAGCTATGATTGATTGTCCTTAAATATGAGTGCCACAACTTGTTGGAAGATCAAACCTCATGCTGCCATTATTGGTGCAGGGCGAACTACCTTTGGAGAGCATTGGTATAAAGACCCTGAAAAGTTGATGATGGAAGCGGGGATTAATGCTGTGGAATCAGTGGACTTTGGAT
>CAYFUV010000007.1:0-18626 GCA_964346435.1 uncultured Candidatus Bathyarchaeia archaeon
CAATGGATAGAAATGAAAGAAAGATAGCAATAACTCGCAATACTCTTGATAGGCTTGGATGTAAAAATATTAAATTAATAGTCCAAGATGGACGATACTTTCATATAGATTTTCCCAAACTTAAAGCGGATAGGTGCATCGCTGATCCACCCTGTAGCGCATTGGGAATTCTTCCCAAACTCTATGATTTCTCTCCAAAAGAAAGGTTTCAGTCTTTGGCAAAATATCAAAAACAGTTCTTAAATGCTGCATCTGAGATTGTTAAAAAAGATGGTGTCTTGATCTATAGCGTATGCACAATTTCAATCGAAGAGTGCGAAGAAGTGGCTAAGTCTGCACTTGATTGCGGATTTGAATTAGAAAAACAGGAATTGATTCTAGGTTCAAATGGTTTCCCTTTGGGCGGAACATACGAAACAAAACTAACACAACGATTTCATCCCCACAAACATGGAGCAGGCTATTTCATAGCACGCTTCAGAAAAAAGTAAAAATTACAATAAGAGACTACAAATTAGTATAAGGTGTATTAGGTGCAGAATATTTATAGTACTAACCTAAAATAGACAAAAAAGGTGTGTTTATTTTATGAGAGTTTTTCACTTAGCTACAGATGATGAAATAAAAAATGGAAAAACAACTGACATCTATTTCCTAAGAACAAAAGAGATCTTAGAGAAAAAGGGTTTGAAAGATGTAAGAGTAACCATGGAGGTCACAACATCAAGTATGCCAAATAGATGGCCTTGGGGCATCTTATGCGGCATCGAGGAGGCGGCCTCTTTATTTGAAGGGGTTCCAGTAGACCTTTATACCATGCCAGAGGGCTCCATATTCTATTCACATGATTATCATAAGGTTAGAGAGCCAGTAATGATTATTCAAGGAAAATATAGTGATTTTTGCCTTCTTGAGACCCCACTTCTGGGCCTGATATGTCAAGCATCTGGCATAGCCACAAAGTCTGCCAGGGTGAAAAAGAAGGCGGGTGATTCATTAGTCGTCTCTTTCGGAATTCGTAGAATACATCCTGGTTTATCGCCCATGGTAGATCGAGCCGCATATATTGGAGGCATCGATGGTGTCTCAAGTCTATCTGGAGCCAAATTAATTGATAAGAAACCAATGGGCACTATGCCTCACTCTCTTATAATAATATTTGGAGATCAAATAAAGGCTTGGAAAGCTTTTGATGAAGTTATGTCTGATGATGTCCCTAGAGTGGCACTCATTGATACTTACTTTGATGAGAAGACCGAAGCAATATTGGCCGCTAATGCTCTTAATAATAGCCTCAACGGAGTTAGGCTAGACACTCCATCCTCCAGAAAGGGAAATTTGGAGGAAATCGTTCGCGAAGTAAGATGGGAGTTGGATATTAGAGGACATGAGGATGTGAAAATTTTTGTCTCAGGGGGTTTGGATGAAGAAAACATTGAAGCTCTACGCCATTCTGGAGCCTCTGGGTTTGGCGTAGGCACTTCCATTAGCAATGCCCCAACTATAGATTTCGCTATGGACATAGTCGAGATTGAAGGGAAGCCCTCTGCTAAAAGGGGGAAGCTTGGGGGGACAAAACAGGTTATGAGGTGTCCCAAATGCATGATAGATGTAGTGACTTTCAAAGAAAAACCAAGTTGCCCAAATTGCGAAGGCCCTACTGACTCTATACTTAAGCTTTTATTAAAAAATGGAGAAATTGTCGGTAAGCTCCCTAAGATCGATGAGATAAGAAAGTATGTCTTAAAACAGATCTCTAATCAGGATCTATGCTAAAAAAATCTTATCGTTTTTTCTGTTATTTAACTCAAAACTGACATTACGTCCTTTTATTGCGTGCGCTCTATCTTTCGAACTACTTTTCTTTTAAGTTTAGTTCCACATATTTCACAGGTCGTAGGCCCATAGTCTTGTTTATATCTCCTAAAGCAAGCTGGACAATAAAATGTCCATTTGAACTCGTACGATATGCCTAAAGTAGCTAAAGGAGAATAGGGTAGGTTTAGATGTTCTGCAACGTTCTGGATCGCATAATCATCAGTAACTATTATAGGGTTCGCCTCCTTAGTTTTTAGCTCCAGAGCCAAGGCAATTATTTGCAAATCTGCTTTAGATAAGATAGAGGATTCACCAAGCTTTCTTGACGTTTTCAAAACTTCATTATGATATTTAGCAGATGGTTGCAGAATTTTTAGATAACCTGATTCATGCGAAGTAATAAAACGTTTTAAAGCCATACTCATTGGAGGAAGCTCATCGGCTACAGCTGGAACAGAATAGATTCTACCTTTTATGGAAGTAGAGTTCAATCCAAGGATGAATGCGCAAGCATCCAAAATATAGCAATTCATTTCTATTTAAAACGCCTTATAGCAGCCTTCCTAGAGTCATTTAATGTTCGGAACAAACTTTTATTGGTGTAAGATTCTCCAAACCTTACAAATGCGGCCATATGTTCAGACTTACTGATAACCAATGTTTGATCCGGCCCTATTTTTTGTTGATGGCGTCCATCTATAGTAATCAAGGCATTTAATTTTGGATTCTTAATTCTTATTTCAAGTTCGCCATCGTTAGGGAGAACTATAGATGGAACAGGTTCCGAGGGGCAAATAAAGACTAATACGAATGCATCCAAAGTAGAATGAATTATTGGGCCTCCTGCAGATAATGAATGAGCGGTTGAGCCAGTCGTAGTGGCTATTATGAGGGCGTCTGCCCTAGAGTACAATAAAAAATCCTTATTCAAGCTTACTTCAAAATCGAGCATCTTCCAAGGCATAATTGAGTTTATTAATACCTCGTTTAACCCATCTACAATTTCTTTATTTTCAAGTTTTATCGTAAGTTTGTCATGTTTCTCTATTCTGAAATCACCATTTAGACATTTCCTAATGGCATCAATAGCTCCACTTGATTCTACTTCAGTCAAATAACCTCGCCTACCCATATTAATGGACAGAATTGGTGTCTCTGGTTTTGGAATAAGCATACAAGTCTTAAGAACAGTGCCATCTCCCCCGACAGTGATTATTAAATCAACATTAAATTCAGATAATGCGCATGGATTTTTTAAATCGAATTTTTTAGCAAATTCTAATTCGGGGAAAACTTCCAAATTCTCGAGATTGAGATGTTCGTATATTTCAAAAGCCAAATCTAGGGCGCTCTTATTGTCTAACCGCGAAACAAGACCCACATTTTTGAACAATGCAATACCCACTAATTATTGTAATAGTATGCATTAGTAAAAGTCTTTTAGGATGTTATAATACATTTATCAACTGTTTCGATTTCGGAGGGATGATATTGAGCAAACCAGCTGAAGTTGGGAGTGTTAAAGTAGGAAAGTATATTATTATAGATGACGAACCTTGTCGAATTGTAGACTATGAGAAAAGTAAGCCTGGAAAGCAGTAGAGTTAAGATACTGCCCAGCTAGCATGGAGCCGCCAAGGCAAGAATTGTTGCTATAGGACTTTTTACTGAACAAAAGAGGAACCTAATAAGCCCAGTAAATGCCAGAATAGAAGTACCTATAATAGAGAAAAGAAGCGGTCAAGTCGTATCTACCAGTAGAGAAACAGTCCAACTCATGGATCTAGAAAACTATGAAACATTTGAAACAGAGATGCCAAAAGAGGAAGAGCTTAGGAATAAATTAATAGCAGGAGTAGAAACGGAATATTGGAGAGTATCTGGCAGGAATAAGATAATTAGAACAAAATAAGCGCCCGCTTAAAACTTGCGCGCTCCCATTCATCTATCTAGTTTTCATTTTTAGGTAAAAAAACATGCAATTTGTAAATCAAATGAATATAAGGGCAGATATGAATCTTGATGAATTTATAAATGAAATGGGAAGAATTAAGGTCCTAGGAGCTGGAAGGCTTTCAAAAGCCACTAGACTCATCTCAGAAATCTTCGAAGATAGCAAATATACGATCTTTCTAACGATAGCAGGCCCCATAGTTCCTGGAGGCCTCAGGTCTTTAATTTGTTACCTGATAGAAAAGGAATTTGTTCATGGAATAGTTACTACTGGTGCCAACGTAACCCATGACTTAATAGAGTCCATTGGATTTAGACACAAGGTAGGTAATAGTAGAGCGGATGATAAAACATTAAGAAAAACAAATGTGGGCAGGATTTATGATATCTATATTGAGCAAAAAGCATTTGAAGAGCTAGAAAAAAAAGTTCACCGCATACTAGAAGATATCCCTGAGGGAAAGAGGAGTGGCGTATCCTCCTATGAGTTGCTTTGGGAGATAGGGAAAAGAATAGACGATAAAGATTCTATCTTAAAAACCGCTCAGATCAAGAACGTTCCAATAATATGCCCATGCCTTCACGATTCAATTTTTGGATTACATCTGTGGACCTTCAGTCAATTGAAGGTTTTTAGCTTGAATCCACTCTTGGATTTGGGCAAACTAACAAACATTATTTTTTCTGCGAAAAAAATAGGAGCCATTATACTTGGGGGAGGCGTACCAAAACACCATGTTTTGGTCGCAAGTACTCTACGTGGAGGTGTCGATACTGCCGTGCAAATCACATTAGATCGACCAGAAGGAGGGGGGCTGAGTGGGGCGCCATTAGAGGAAGCAATTAGTTGGAGGAAAGTCAAATCAAATAAACGAATAGTAACAGTAATTGGAGATGTAACTATGCTCTTTCCTTTGATAATCTTATCAGCAATTCAAAAAATTAATAAAAATAGGAATTGATCGTCTTCTTACTCAACCTCAATATATAAATTAAAAAAATCCATATTTCTCTATTAAAAAGTATGAATTCCCCATTATGATTATTAAAAAGATTATCTGATTTGGAGATAATGAATTGAGTTCCCTTGGCGGTCTAGGAAAGTCTCTGCGCGATTCTGTTAAGAAGATTTTAAGACTCCCAATTGTAGATGAAAAAGCTGTTAAAGAAATAATTAGAGATTTGCAAAGAGCCTTATTGCAAGCTGATGTGAATGCTAATCTAGTTCTTGACTTATCTAGGAATGTTGAAGAAAGATGTTTGAAAGAAAAGGTACCCCTTGGAATATCTCGTAAAGAACATGTAGTAAAGGTGCTTTATGAGGAATTAACAAGATTCTTAGGAGATAAACCAGTAAACGTAATGATAGATCCAGGAAAAGCTTACACTATCATGTTAATTGGCATACAAGGGAGTGGAAAAACTACAAGTGGCGTAAAAGTTGCGAGGTTTTATCAAAAACGCGGTCTAAAAACAGCCATAATATGCGCCGATACTTTTAGACCTGGAGCATTTGAGCAACTTAAACAATTAGCCGATAGAGCAGGCATTGAAGCATATGGAGATAAGAGTGAGAAAAATTCTAGTAAAATAGTTACCAAAGCATTGAATAATATGAAGAATAAAAGTCAGGACCTTATAATGATTGATACTGCTGGAAGGCACAAGGATGAAAGAGACCTAATGAAAGAGATGCAAAAGATGTTCAAGATAATAAGGCCTAATGAAACCATGCTCGTAATCGACGGAACAATAGGTCAACAAGCCATGAAACAAGCTAAGGCATTTAATGAATTAACAAAAGTGGGCTCTATTATGGTAACAAAGCTCGATGGTTCAGCTAAAGGGGGTGGGGCTTTATCGGCCGCGGTAACTACAGGCGCCAAAATAAAATTTATCGGAACTGGTGAAAAAATCGATGACATCGAACAATTCATACCAGCGAATTTTGTAGGCAAATTGCTCGGGATGGGCGACTTAGAAGGGCTTATTAAAAGGGTAAAAGAAGTTGAGAGAGATTTTTCAAAGGAGAAAATTAAAGACATTACCAGAGGAAAGTTCACATTAAAAGATCTTTATGAACAGATGGAGGCTGTAAAGCGAGTAGGCCCAATAAAGAAAATTTGGTCCATGCTTCCAGGAGGGTATGATATGCCAGATGGAATGATGGATGTTGCTGAAAAAAAGCTTGACGCATGGAAGGTGATCCTTCAATCCATGAGAAAGGATGAAATGGAAGAACCCAAAATATTGGACTCATCGAGAATTAGGAGAATAGCCAGAGGTGCAGGGAAAAATGAGAAAGACGTGAAAGAATTAATAAAACAATATCACGCAGTCAGAAAGATGATGAAAAGTTTTAAAAGAAAGGGGTCTACCATTTTAAAAAAGGCACGTATGCCATTTTAAGAATCTTTATTTTGAAGATTTTTGACATTGATTCTAGGTTTATTGAAAACTGGGGAAGAAAGGTTGAGAAAGTCTAAAGGTTACCGCTCAAGGACTAGACGGGTTTTATCTAAGAGACCCAGAGAAAAGGGAAAGATCAGCTTGAGCAGAATCCTACATGATTATGCCCCTGGAGATAAAGTTAGTATTAGAATTGATCCTAGTATTCACAAAGCAATGCCTCATCGAAGATATCAGGGAAGAACTGGAGTAATTAAAGAAAGAAGAGGGAGAAGTTATATTCTTGAGATAGGCATTGGAAATGGAGTCAAGAGAATAATATCTAGACCAGAACATTTGAAGCCACTGCAGGGATGATAACATGCCGAAAAAAATTCTTAAAGTGAGAGAAATCACTATAGATGAGGCTAAAGAAATCCTTGATAAAGTCGATGAGGAAGACTTAGGAGAATTTCAAAGAAGAGTTTTTGAATTTGCTCAGAAATTTTCTAAATTGAGCAGTAAAGATGCTAAAAAATTAATCAAGAAATTAACTGAAGATCTTGAGTTAAGAATGAGTGAGGCTATACAAATAGTAAATTGTATGCCTGAAACAGTAGAAGAAATAAGGTCAATATTGGCAGTCAAGGGCAGAACTTTTCAAACAGAATTTTTTAAGGAAGTTTTAAAAATTTTAAATGAGTATAGAAAAAAATAGATTTTCATATAAAATGGAATGAAGAAATAAATATATTAAATTAAAAAACGTCCACTTTCTTTTTTAAAAAAATAATATTTCTAGGTCATAAATTTCATATATTGTAAATGCTGATTTCTATGTCATACTATATATCATTTAGCATAACAGAATTTAGAGTAAATTTTCTACATTTGCCATCATGAATCCAATGATTGGTCCTTTAGTTTTAGGTGAAAACAAAGATGTATAATTCAGGTAACGAAAGAGGGCACGGTAATTCATACAACACCATGGAAAAGGATCAATCCAGACGTTTCTATGAAGAATTTGCATATGTTTTGGACTATCTTCCACATGGAAGACAAAGTACACGTTTTGTAACTGGTCCTATTGTGCAAGTTTTAGGAGAAAGTTACTTTACTCTTCTAGAAGTGGAGCTAAAACCCGAGATAACGGTTTCTACCCAAGAGAGGGTTTATATTGGTAAGAACAGAAGGGAAAAAATAAATCGAATAATAGGCAGAATAAGTTATGATGACTTAACAGAATCCGCAAAGGTTGAATTGCTATCAGTTCTTGAAATTTTAATAAAAAATAATGAAAAAAAATTTGTTGAATTTTTTAATAATGCCCAAGCCGTTACGCCAAGAATGCACTCTTTAGAATTATTACCTGGAGTTGGAAAAAAATTAATGTGGCAAATATTGGATGAGAGAGACAGAAAACCTTTCTTCAGCTTTACAGATATCCAAGAAAGGACTGCGTTGGCTGATCCTATGAAAACGATAGCAAAAAGAATTGTTGAAGAATTTTCCGGGGAATCGAAATATAGGCTATTTGCTAGGATGGCCCAATAGCGCATGTATCGCGGAATAAGGCTGAAAAAGAAATTAGGGCAACATTTCTTATTAAGTGATGAGGTCAGGCATAGAATTGTAAATTATGCAAATATTTCTGACAGGAATATTGTTCTTGAAATTGGTGCAGGAGCTGGAGATTTAACATCTGCTATTAAAGAAAAAGCCGGGAAAGTTATTGCAATAGAAAAAGACAAAGATTTGGTCAATATCTTAAAGAAGAGGTTCTCAAACGAAAGTAATGTCGAGATAATAGAGGGAGATGTTCTTAAGATAGACTTGCCTTATTATGATAAAAGCGTATCTACACCACCTTACAGCATCTCTTCAAAATTAATCTTCCTTTTACTAAATAGAGAGTGTGAAAGGATCATCATTACTTTACAAAAAGAGTTTGCAGAAAGACTAATTGCGAGACCTGGTTCAAGGAATTATGGGAGATTAACTGTGATGACAGAATGCAAAGCAAAGGTTAAATTGTTAGAATATATCTCCAAATCGAACTTCTATCCACAGCCCAAAGTTGATTCAGCAATAATCAGCTTATTTCCGAGAAAAGATGTTAATAACTTAGTTAAAAATGAATCATTCAATGAATTCATTCGCATCTTATTCACCCAAAGGAGAAAAAGAGTGCGAAAAGCAATTTTTCACTACTTAAAAAGCAAATTTGGTGATGATGCTAACCGCATATTTCCTTCATTTAAATTGACCGATAAGAGAGTTTATGAATTGTCCAAATCTGATTTTGAAAACCTATTTCAAGAAACTATAAACCATGTAAATGTCATAGAGAAGGAATTCTGATTCGTGTAATTAAATTTGAATATTCTGGTGAGATTCTTGCGTCTTCGCGTCATATTAGTCGAACCCGAGAATGGGGGGAATATAGGAAGTGTTGCCAGAGCAATGAAAAATTTTGGCTTCAGCGATTTATGGCTGGTAAATCCAAAAACAGAAATTGGAATAGAGGCAAAAGCTTTTGCGATGCACGCAAAGGATGTATTGACCAAAGCGCGAATAGTAAGAGAATTAAATTCAGCTATAGAGAATTGCTCCTATACTATCGGAACTACTTCAATATCCGCTAAAAGTTCTGGAAATCTTTTAAGGATTGCTATTGCTCCAGAAACACTTGCCCAAAAGATAGTTCATTCAAAAGGTGAGATAGGGATAATCTTTGGGAGAGAAAGCAGTGGGCTTTCGAATTATGAGCTCGCCAAATGCGATATAGTAGTCACCGTACCCACAGATCCTTCCTATAAGTCTTTAAATATAGCAAATGCTTCGACAATAATTTTTTACGAATTATTCAAAGTAAAAAATATTTCAAATAATGAACTTGCGCAAAACCCCACAATCGAATCCAGCATTGAGGATAGGAGTAGATTATTAAGTCTATTTAAGAGCATAATCATCAAAACAGATATGCAAAAGTATAGGCAGCAATTGACTGAAAGAGCACTCATGAACGTAATTTCTCGAGGCATTACTACTTCAAGAGAAGTAACACTAATAATAGGCGCATTAAGGAAGGTTTCTTTTCTTCTAAATAATCCAAAGGTAATTTTACAAAGCCAAGAGAAATAAAAGCCTTATATATCAGATTTGAAGTTTTGCTTCTGAATATTATTGCATTATTCGAACAAAAATCCAGATAATTGGGTTATAATCATAATATTAGTGGTAAATTCATGCGAAAGTTCAATCTGAGGAGATTTTGTTGAAAGGAAAGAATTGCAGATTGGTTAAAGGACAACCTTATACCAGAAATGAATTCATTCATGGAGCGCCGACACCTAAGATATCGAAATTTATTATGGGCGATCCTAAGGGCAAATATGCATATAAAGTGTCTATGCTATCAGAAAATTCTATACAAATTAGACACAATGCATTAGAGGCGGCGCGCATTGCTGCAAACAAAGTAATGGGAAATAAATTTGGCGACAAAGGATATTTGATGCAAATGCGAGTATATCCTCATATTGTGATTAGAGAAAATAAGATGATAGCCACTGCTGGAGCGGATAGACTCCAAGAAGGTATGAGAAAGGCATTTGGGAAACCTATCGGTAGGGCCGCAAGAATAAAAGAAAACCAAGCTATTATTGACATTTATGTTAGTGAAGAAGAGGGGCTTAAAATAGCCAAAGAGGCTCTAGTAACTAGTGCTAAGAAAATACCTTCTCCTTGCAGAATAACAATTGAAAAATTGAGCATTATAGAATAAATTGAAGTTCGCCATTTACAATTAGCGCGTGCAATCATTCAGGTTCTCGGATTGCTTTTAATTAGATAGGTTTTTCTCAAATGCTTAAATTTAATTTTGAAGGAGATCGAATAGCAAAGGAGATAATAAAAAGGAAAGCAAAAAAAGTTCATATTCAACTTCCAAACGGTCTAAAATCCTATAGCTTTAAAATCTTAGAAGAACTTGAAAAAACAGGAGCTACTCTATACTTATCTGCCGGTCATTGCTATGGCGGATGTGATTTAGCCATTAGAGAGGCTAAGGATTTAGAATGTGATCTAATTGTACATTATGGCCATACATCGTACGTTAAAAATTCAACTTTTCCAGTTATTTATGTAAATGCCAGAATAATTTTAGAAAAAAGTTCTTTAAAAAAAATTGAAGAAGAATTTTCAAGCTTTAATAAGATAGGGGTTGCTTCAACGATTCAATACCTAGATATGATGGATAAAGTAAAAAAAAGTCTCGAATCATTGGGGCGCGATATAATAATTCCCCCAAGAGTAGGAAAAGTTGAGTTTCCTGGACAAATCCTGGGATGTGAATACTTACCTTTAAAAAAAATATCAAATAATGTCGAATGCTTTCTAATAATAGGCAGTAGATTCCACTCGCTAGGAGCATGTTTATCGCTGAAAAAGCCAATTTTCTCACTTGATCCCTCGCTGGATAAAATAGAATCCATGGAGGTATTAAGAAAAAAAATTGTTAAGCAAAGGTATGCGTTAATATCAAAAGCCAAGAGCCTAAATAAATTTGGAATTTTAATTGGAATGAAGGTGGGGCAATTCAATAATGAGGCTGCATTGAAGGTTAGAGAGTTGATTGAAGAGTGTGGTAAAAAAACGGTTCTTATTGCAATCAACGAAATTTCAACAGAGACTATCAATAACTTCGCAGAGGCGGATGTATTTGTAAACACGGCTTGCCCCAGAGTAGCTATTGACGATATTAAAAGATTTAATAAGCCGATGTTGACACTAAAGGAATGCTTAGTTTCCATTGGAAAATTAGACTGGGAGAATTTATTAGAAAATGGATTCTTTTAGTGTCCATGCCAGGTTAATTCTAACAAAATGTTTTCAGAAAATAGATTAGCTCGTAGCGAGCGCGCCATTAAATTTAAAAAGATTGATAGAAATGTCTGAAAAAGATAAAAAAAATGAATTTGTAACTCCCGGTGAAAAACTTGGGGTCGTAGAAGAGTTTATTGCCGGATTAGGTACTTTTGAAGAAAGTGGCATAATATATTCTAAAATTACAGGTCATGTAATAAAGGACTTTTTGAATAAAAACGTCTCAGTAAAACCCTTGATAAAAAAACCAATTCTTCCAACTGGAGGAGCTCTCGTAACTGGAATCGTTGCAAGTGTACAGGGTAAGGCCGCCACATTAGAGGTATTTAATATCGACGGCCATCCAATAGATGTCCCTTTTACAGGACTATTACATGTATCCCGGAGCAGTCCAAAATATGAAAGGACTATAACAGATGTTTGCAAATTATCAGACATAATTAAGGCCAAGGTTGTAGACAATAAAAATGGTTTCCACAAATTGATTACTTCTGAAAAAGGATTGGGAGTATTAAAAGCGTCTTGTTCGAAGTGTGGAAGCGTTCTAACTTTTAGAAAAAAGGGATTAGAGTGTAAAAAATGCGGTAATTTTGAGAGACGAAAAATATCAGAGGATTATTTTGTAAGGGATTAGTTGAGGAGAATTAATATAGATGGAAATAAAAATCCTAAAAAAGGAAAAAAATGAACTAAAATTCGAATTATCTGGTGAAGATCATACCTTATGCAATCTGATACAAAATACTTTGCTATTAGATACAGATGTTGAATTGGCGGGTTATGATTTGCCACACCCACTATCCCAAAAGCCAATAATTAATATAAAAACAAAAAAAGGCGTTAAGGCCGAAAGGAGTCTGGTGAAAGCTTTAAATAAAATATCAAAGAGAGCCGATGAATTTTTAGATAAGTTCACTAAAACTGTTGAAAAATGAAATGGATGAAAATAAAATAAGATCTATATTGCAAGACAAGGATCTCGCAAGACTCGGTGATGCCTACGTTAACTTCATTTTCTCTTTGGCAATAACAGAATTCAAACAAAAACCCACAGGAATAAAAGTAAGTGATAGAATCTTAGCTGAGGCAGCAAAGAAGTCCGGTATTCGAAAAATATTGCCAAAAAGAATGGATAGAAATTCGATAGCGAACGCTGTTGAGGCGATAATTGTATATACTTGGTTAGAAAAACTCATCGTTATGGAGGAAGCTGTGGGTATTCTGAAAAAATCTATTAAAGATCCCCCACAGGCAATTTCCAGTCTTATAATGGAGAGTCTTAATAAAATGAGTAATGAAGAATTCAAATAGAGCGCTTATCGAGATTAGAAAAAAAATTATCAATTTTTATAGGCCTAATTGATCGAAATCTATTTCCCATAAAATTGTGAAGTGATGAATGTTAGAAACAAAAGGCTCTAGGGTAAATATCGACAAGAAAGGAATCAGAGTTCTAGGGATTTCTGAAAGTTTCATTAAAAGGAAAACTAAGAAGTCTATTTTGGCAGGAGTTGTTATGCGAGCAGATGGAATAATAGATGGTTTTTGTCTTTCTTCCACTACAGTTGGGGGGATGGATGCAACAAAAAGTATTATTTCTTTATATGAGTCCACAAAAAGAAAAGACATTAATGCGATATTTCTTAACGGATGCGTAATAAGCTGGTTTAATATAGTAGATTTAAATGAAGTTTATAGAAAATTAGAATTACCGTTAATATGTGCAACATATGAGGTTTCTAAAGGATTAGATAATTACCTCAAGGAATATTTTAAGAAAGATTGGAAAAAAAGATATGAAATCTATTTGAAGAATGGAGCCAGAGAAGAAATAACATTACAAACAGGAAAAACCATCTTTGCGCGTATTCTAGGATTAGAAAAAAAACAAGCAAAAAGGCTTTTAGATAGATTTACATTTCATGGAGCAATTCCAGAACCATTGAAGATAGCCAGATTATTAGCAAGATCTATTCTAAAAAGCGACAAGTTAATATAAAAAATTAATTAAGGAGTTTGTTTAAATTCTATTGCCTCAGTTAAAAATAGAGGATTCATAGATTTTAAACGAAAAAATTAAGCTAGATATAGGTGATCGCAAAAATAATGCAATTCTGTCCAAAATGTGGTATTGTACTAGTACCAATAAAAAAAGAGTCCAGAATACTACTTACTTGCCAAAAATGTGGTTATGAAAGTAGGAAAAAATCGAAATCAGTATCTAGCATAAAGCATGATATAGAGAAGATAGTCGTAATAGGGAAAGATGAACAAAAAATTAGTACGCTTCCAAAAGCAAAGGCAGAGTGCGTAAAGTGCGGGCATAATGAGGCATTCTATTGGCTCGTACAAACAAGAGGTGCCGATGAGTCCTCGACTCAATTCTTTAGATGCACACGTTGTAGTGCTACGTGGCGCGAAAATTCTTGAGTTTTCTATTTTAGAATAGCGCTAACTATTTTGTTAGGATTAATAAATTACCTAAAATAAAGATATCCAGCTAACTTCATATCTGGGATTGAAAATTAAGATGTTCAAAGCCAAGATTAATGACGCTAAATTATGGAAAAATCTGCTTACCGCAGTTTCAACCTTAATTGAGGAAGCTGACGTAAACACTACAGAAGAAGGAATAAGACTACGAGCGATGGATCCATCGCATGTGGCCATGATAGATTTAGAATGGTCAAAAATGGCCTTTGATGATTACCAATGTGATAAATCAACTACAGTAAGGATAAATATTGATTCCATGCTAAGACTTCTAAGACGAATTAAAAGTGGCGAAACTCTTGAAATGAATTTCAATGAAGAAACGAAGGAAATGACTTTCATCTTAAAAAGCAAAGTTACTAAGAAATTTATTATGCCTACATTAACACCCACTGGAGAGGAAGTACCAACGCCCAAGATAACTTTCAATAGTAGAATAGGAATTAATTCTGGTGGCCTCAGAGAGATTATGGAGGATGCTAAAACAGTTAGTGATCATGCGAAACTTGAAACAAAAACTGATAGACTATTTGTAAATGCAAGCTCTGAACTAAGTAGCGCTAATATAGAAGTGACTAAAGAAAATAATGTTTTACTTGAAATTGATGTCAAAGAGAATGCTGTCGCAACATATAATTTAAATTATCTAACTGAAATGGTCAAAGCAGGCTCCGCATTATCTGAAACCGCCATTTTGGAGTTTTCTACAAATATGCCAATAAAAATTGAGTTTGAGATACCCGAAAAGGGTAAATTGGTCTACTATTTAGCTCCGAGAATAGAGGTAGAGTAATTTAGATAAAATGTTTACGAAAAGAGATTTTGCGAAATATCCTTTCATCAATGAAGCAATAAAGTATGTAGAGGACCTCAGCATCAAAATCGATGAATTGGCAAATGAGGAATACGCACAAATAATACTCGACAGAGCTAGAAAGAGAATCAAAGAAGGTGTGGAATTCGCCGAAGTCCGTTCAGAGTGGGAGAATGAGGATGTTGAACTTTTATCTTTTCTAACAGCTCTGGCCATATTGACTTACATAAATGATAGGGGAGTCAAAAATAGATATGCTTTAGCAGAGTCCAAAAGAGCGTCTAAGCTTTTCAAGAGAGAAGATAACTTCGATAAGGTTCTGGAGATAGCCAAAATAACTTTTAAATGGAATGTAAAGAAGCAGGAAAGACAAAATGATGGCATTCCCAAGTACGAATTATACTTTAATGAATATCTTAAAAACTCCGTAAATATGATCGATAGCAGATGGAAGCTCGTAAATAGATCGATATCTCAAGGATATGTTCGTGTTACTAAAGAAGAGATCTGCAGACTTCTACAAGAAGAGGTTAAGAGAAAAATTCTTGAAAATCTTATGAAAAAGAAAAGCGAGATATCCTCCTTACAGCCAATAGTCGATGAAGTTGCAAGAGTGATCTTGTCGGCCCGTACTAAGACATATAGTAGAAAGTTCAAAGAAGAGGAAATTAATATAGAGGCTTTCCCTCCATGCATAAAAAAACTCCATGAAACGCTTAAATCTGGAGGGAATCTATCTCACATGGGTAGATTTACTTTAACATCATTCCTGATAAACATCGGTCTCAACGAAAAGAAAGTACTTAAGATCTTTGAAGAAGTTATGGATTTTGATGAAACAAAGACATTATACCAAATCGAACACATAGCTGGTAAGAAAGGGAGCAGAACAAAATATTCACCTCCAAAATGCGAAACATTAAAAACTCATGGAATATGCTCCAATTCAACTGGAGTTTGCGGAGAAGTGAGGCGTCCAATTGATTGTTATGAAATGAGACTAAAGTTGCTAAAACACAAGAATAAAAATACTAGAGATGCATAAGCGAATCTGAGATTAAGAGGTTTTGAATTAGAATTTCTATTATAAAACTCAATCCTAAATAATTTATCCATAAACAGTTGAACATAAACTTGAATAAGAAAAAAAAATCAATGGCCTTCATCAAAAAGAAGTTTGCTGAATATTATGAATATAATTCAGATAGGGTAAAGCCACCCGAATGTATTGATAAAAGAGAGTTTGGTTTTCTGCTTTTTAAAGAGGGGATAATGGCCAGACATAAAGGTTTCAAGACTATTGAGGCCCTCAGAAACTTTATTAAAATGACAGTCCCCTCGAACATTTATTACTCGACAGCTTATTATGAGAGACCTGAAGCCCCTATGAATGAAAAAAAATGGTACGGGGCAGATTTAATTTTTGATATAGATGCTGATCATTTGGAAACACCCTGCAAAGGATTGCATGACAAAATTTGGGTATGTGAAAAATGTTTAGATGAGGCGAAGAAGGAATCAATAAAGCTTATTGACATGCTTATTTCAGATTTCGGAACTTCACCAGATAATTTGAGTGCCTATTTCTCTGGGCACAGGGGATACCATATACATGTTAATGCCAAACAAATCAGAAAATTGGGGAGTAATGAAAGAAAAGAAATTGTTGATTATGTCCTCGGTATTGGTCTGAATTTGGAAAGAAATAAAAGACGAAATAGAAATTTCGTGGATTTATTAAGAGATTTGAAGTTCGAAGAATTTGGTTGGAGAGGTAGAATCGCGAGAGGATTTTACGAATTTTCTCAAGATTTTGATGAAAAAAGTTCCCAAAATAACTTAAATATTAAAGATTATGTAATGAAGAGCAAAGGATCTTGGAAAAGGATTTTTAATAAAATTGTCGACGAGAACGCAGTAAAAGTAGATACCGTAGTTACAACAGATACGCATAGACTAATAAGATTGCCCGAAACATTGCATGGAAAAACAGGATTCAGAGCAGTAAAGATGGATATAGATAGGCTCGAAGATTTTGACCCTTTCATAGAGGCGTTGGCATGGGAAGGAGAGAAAAAAGTATTCATTCTTGAGGCACCTAAATTTAGGATCGGGTCGGAAGAATTTGGCCCCTACAAAAAAGAGAGGGTTAATTTACCTATAGTTGGCGCAGTTCTACTAATTTGTAAAGGAAAGGCTATCTTGGAAGATTAAAATGTATGAGAAACTTCTTGAAATTTTAGAAAAAGAGAGGTTAAATGATGATTTACAAACTCTTAAACCAGATTTTTTCATTGATTTGACAAATTTTGTCGAAAGATTTAATCGAAATGAAAAAACATTAGATAAAAACTCGCTAGAGGGAAAGCTTCTAAATAATGAAATTAAAAGAGCAAAGAAAATTATTTCGAATCTTTTGGATATTAGATTTCGCAAAATCTTAAAGGCAATAATAGAAAATAAATCGATTTCTCACGAATCATTTACCAAAGAAGAAAAGATGATTTACGATAAAATAATGGATAATTATCAATTTTTTAGTGATCTTAAAAAAAACATATTAATGGGGAAAACAATTAACGAAAAAAACTATGAAAAAGATTTAGATGAATCGAGAACTTTTATACGCTTCCTTAGAGATGTACCCAACATAATTGGTATAGATATGAAGAAATATGGACCTTTTAAGAAAGAGGATGTGGCTTCTTTACCCGTAAGTAATGCCGAATTATTAATAAGTAGAAAAGCGGCGATAAAAGTAGAGATAAATGGGAACCGTTAACATAATTCTTAATTCACTTCGCATATTTTGCGAAATGAATAAATAATACACTTTCATCACACTTGAATAATCTTGGGATTTATTATGAAAATTGTTAAAGAAATTAATACTCATTGCCCAAAATGTCGACACCATACGATTCATTCAATTTCGTTATATAAGAAAGGTAAAGAACGTTCTTTAGCGGCTGGGGTAAGAAGGCATGAGAAAGAAAAACATGGTTATGGTGGACAAAAATGGGCAGAATTGAAAAGAACGGTGAAGACTACTAAAAAACAACAAATTAAATTAAAATGTAAAGAGTGTGGCTTTACAATTTCTCGACTTAACAAGAGGTTAAGAAAACTCGAAATAGGTGCATAGTATTGAAGAAGGAATTGATACCAAGACCAAAGAGTGTGTTCTTGAAATTAAAATGTTTGAAGTGTGGGAATGAACAAATAGTTTTTGAAAGAAGTTCTTCATCCGTAAAATGTACAGTATGCGATGAAGTCATTATTGAGCCGTCTAGTGGAAAAGCAAAAATCAAAGGAGAGATCATCCAAATACTAGATTGATTGGGGGAAAAAATCTCGAATAAAGAGGAATATCCCGAAGTTGGCGAAGTTGTAATTGCGACGGTGACTAGAATAGCTGATTATGGTGCTTATGTAAAATTAGATGAGTACCAGAACAAAGAAGGATTAATTCACATATCTGAGATGTCTACTACCTGGGTGAAGAATATCAGAGACCATGTAAGAGATCGGCAAAAAATAGTATTGAAGATTCTTAGAGTAAACCCTGAGAAGGGTCAAATAGATCTATCTTTAAGACGAGTAACGAACTCTGAAAGAACCAGGAAGTCTCTACAACTAAAAAAAGATAAAAAAGCAGATTCTATTTTGAAAATCGCAGCTGAAAAGCTTAATGTAAAAGAATCTGAAGTTGAAAAAGTAAGAAACAGAATTATCGACGAGTATGGTAGCTTAATAGACGCGTTTGAGGAATCTATTGATGGTGGAGAAAAGATTTTTTCAAAAATTGGAATATCAAAGAAATGGACAAAAGTCTTAATCGAGGAAATAAAATCAAGAATTAAACCTGAAAAAGTAAAAGCAAAGACAACTATCGAACTCACAAGTCCTAATCCAAATGGGATAGGAGACATAAAAAAGGCACTATCGAGTATTAAAAAAATAAAGAAAAAAAGAGGGACATTATTTAAAGCATATACATTAGGCGCACCTAAATACTGCATTGAAGTGATGGCTAAAGATTATTCCGATGCTGAAAATGCCTTAAAAAAGGCTGAGGAAGAGGTCATTACGACTATTACAAATTCTGGGGGCAATGGGAGAAAATTAAATTGAAATGGCTCATTAGAAAGTGTACAAAATGTAAGATATATACTATGAATGAGGTCTGTAAAAGGTGCGGAGCTAAGACGATACTACCACATCCTGCAAAATTTTCTCTACAGGATAAATATGTCAGATATAAAATCTC
>CAYFUV010000008.1:0-2580 GCA_964346435.1 uncultured Candidatus Bathyarchaeia archaeon
GCTAAAATAAAAATCAAACAGAGTGGTCTAAAAATGGCACATGAAGAATCAGAAGATGATGAGCTAGCGGCCATTCGCAAGAAAAAACTTGCTGAATTGCAGGGAATGGCGGGTGAGGAAGAAACAGCTGAGAGAATGAGGCAGGCCGAGGCTCAAAAACAAGCTATTTTGCGCTCAATTCTCACGCAAGAAGCAAGACAGAGACTGACCAATATAAGAATGGTGAAACCCGAATTTGCCGAACAGATCGAACTACAATTAATACAACTCGCTCAAACTGGTAGATTAAAGACTCCTTTGGATGATGATCAATTGAAGGAAGTTTTGAAACGTTTGCAAGGTCAACGTAAGGATATTAGGATAAGAAGGATTTGAAGGATTTATGGCAAGAAATAGGCCCGCTGCCAAAAAACGTAGACTTATGAAAGCTGAGAAGAAGAACTCACCGGTTCCAGCTTGGGTCATTGCTAGGACCCGTGGGCGAGTAAGAACTCATCCGAAAAGAAGACATTGGAGAAGGAATAGGCTTAAAGTCTAGGTGATTAGATGAGCGCCTCGAAAGAGAAAAAAAGTCAAGTAGAAAAAAGTAAAGAAGAAGAGCCGAAGAAGGAAAAGCCAATTACTGAGGAAGCTGAAGATACCGAAGAATTAGAGATAGTAGCAGAGAAGATGTTTACGATCAATTTCAGGAAAGTGTGGATAACGCCAAGAAAGAAAAGAGCGCCAAGAGCCATCGAAGTTATGAGAGATTATATGAAGCGCCATATGAAAGCCGAAAATATAATCATAAGCAATGAAATTAATGAGCAGGTTTGGTCTAAGGGTATAGAAAAGCCACCTAGGAAGTTGAAGGTTAGGGCAGTGAAGGACAAAGAGAATAGGGTAATAGTGTTTCCAACTAAGGCTTAGATTTAATCTTTTTGAATTTTCTCAATTTAACTAGATTTGGCATGCGAACCCAAAATACGGGTTGACTAAAAGCATCGCCTTAAGGATCTCAATTAGACATTATTATCTCTAAATTGGATATTGGGCGTACAGAAACTGATACCAGAGAATCAGGGAATGAATGTAAAAAAGAAAGATTATTGGCAATAATATTGCCGGATTTCTTACCTTAACAACCAGCCATATAGGAAAAATGAAAGATATATAGCGTGGAAGGCCATTAACGAACCCAAAAATTATGATGACCGTGAACATAGCTATAGAATAAATTCCTAGCCTCCAGTCTACTTTTAAAGAATTTATCACCAAATATCCGGTTAGGATTATGAAAGCCAGAGCAAAGGCATGAAAGAAATGAAAGAAGACCATAGGACGAGATTCTGTGAAGATCGGGACTATATAATCTCTGAGCCAAAAAAAGCCTATGGTTTTACGGGTAACGGCCCACGTTGCAGTATTTATTTCCTCAGTTAGAAGTACCAAAAGGTCTTTATGGGTAAAAGGGAGAACGATGATTGATATTATCAATGCTGGGGTTAGTGTTAGTACGGCCTTTCCCCATTTTCTATTAATGATAAGATCTAGAAACATTGGTAATACTATTAAAATCCCATAGGTCTTGGTTAATACGGCTACCATTGAACAAAGACTGGCATAGAGTATTCTATTTTTTAAATAGAAAAACCAAGTGGCCAGTACAGATATCAGAAAAAGAGACTCTGGATATGCAACAGTAGTAAATAGAAAGACATAAGGAAAAAATGCCATAAGAAGCGTTCCTCCTATAGCCTCACTCCTTGACATATAGGCTTCAGCAATTGCCTGGAAGATGGGGAATATAGCAAGGCCGAGTACCATGGAAAGCATAAAAGCTGACAGCCAGTAATTGTCAACCAACGTACCGAATAATCTAATGAAAATTGGGTATCCTGGGAAAAATGTACGTTCGAAAGAAAAGAATTTCGTCAAAGGAGTATTTGCTAGAGTAACGTACCAAGATGTATCCCATGCACTGAAAAGATATAACCATCGAGGCTCTATCGGTCCAAGCATGCTCATCCATCTTGTGTGGAAGACGCCATCTTCTAGCGATTTATTATATACCCACATGCTTGCCACAAGTTTAAAGATGCCGATAGATATGACTGGAAAAATGAAACGAAGTCTGCTATTCAAAATGAGTTTAACAATATCGTTAGGAATAATCTTGTTTATTCGAGACATGAAAAAACCTCTAGTCAACCCAGAAAATAAAATCAAAAATACTTGGTTAATTAAAATTTATGAGTATTACTTTGGTTTGTCATCAAAATTAATAATCAAAAGTATTCCCTTCCTATAGTTTTTAGAGGATCTAACTTATGTTTTTTCTAATAAATAGATTGCTTGAAATAATTCATGAGGAAGGTTTTAAAGCAGCCATTGATAGGGGGCTCAATTTTATCTTTTTAAGAATTAGATGGTTTTGGAGAAAAATTAGATATAATTACTGGTTAGATAATTGGAGGGAACGACGAAAGAATAAGGCTTTATTGAAAATAGCTCGAGGAGATATTAAAGAAAGCTATAACGACAAAAAACCTCTGGTTTCTGTTCTGATTCCTACATACAATAGAGGCAAAATATTAACTG
>CAYFUV010000009.1:0-2256 GCA_964346435.1 uncultured Candidatus Bathyarchaeia archaeon
TTCCACAGAGTTAGTGAGGTACTAAAATGGTGTAGGGTACTACTAAAATGAATCTCGCTGATCTCTCATTGGAAAAAGCACCCTTAATAAAAACGACTCCACCCGGGAAGAGGTCAAAAAAATATCTTGACTATCAGAAAAAATATGAAAGCTCCACTATTTCTTATGCTAAGAATATGCCAATGGCGATTCTGCGTGGTAAGGGTGCAACTATTGAGGATATGGATGGTAATATTTACATTGATTTATTCGGTGGAGCAGGAGTCATGGCCGTAGGTTATAGTAATCCTATTGTTTTAGAATCAGCCAAAAAACAGATCGATCAAATTACACATACTTTAGATATTCCACATCCTAAAAGAATTGAATTAGTGGAACTATTATTTCAAATTCTACCCAAAGATATAAATAAAATTTTTTTTGGAGGACCTACTGGTTCTGATGCTGTCGAGCAGGCAATAAAACTAGCTCGATACAACACACATCGTATTCCATTTATTGCTTTTCAAGGTGGATATCATGGGATGACAGCTGGCGCGCTAGGTTTAACTAGCGCAACCCCACACAAGGAGAATCTCTTACCTTTAATGTCTGACATTCATTTTGCACCTTTTGCTTATTGTTATAGATGCCTATTCAAGAAAGTCCCAAAATCTTGTGATTTAGAATGTGCACAATATCTTGAACACATGTTAGATGACCCACATTCAGGAGTTGCCAAACCCGCTGCAATAATAGTCGAATCTATTCAAGGAGAAGGAGGCTCGATAGTTCCTCCATTACAATTCATCCCACGTGTCAGAGAAATTTGTAATGATAATGATGTACTTATGGTCGCTGATGAAATACAGAGTGGATTAGGTAGAACAGGAAAAATGTTCTCCTTTGAACATACCAATATCGTTCCTGATATTGTTACTATGAGTAAAGCCTTGGGAGGCCTCGGATTTCCCATCTCAGCTATAGCTTATAGAGAATCTTTGAATACCTTACCTACTGGAAAAACAATCGGGACATTTCGAGGAAATATGATAGCGTTTGCTGCGGGTGTAGCGGCGATTAAATTCATTCGAGATAATAATCTCCCTGAACATGCACTTAATTTAGGAAATAAAGTTCTATCAATACTGAAAGAAGCTGAGAGAGAGTCCAAGATAGTTGGTGATGCAAGAGGGAAAGGGCTTATGCTTGGCATAGAATTTGTTATCGATAAGAAAAAGAAGACCCCCAATTCTGAAATTGCTAAAAAAGTGAGGACACTATGCCATAAAAAAGGAGTATTAATAGAAATCGGTGGACATTACGGGAATGTTGCAAGATTTCTTCCACCTTTAATTATCACCGAAGAATTAATGCTTAAAGGAGTTGAAATATTCTTAGAAGTTATAAAGAAAATTGAAAAAAAAACTACTTAAATTACCCGCGCGCTTGTGATCATTAAAAAAATTAATATTGTAACGCAACATGCGCCTTTATTTTATATCCTTTAATGTGTACGATGTCCTTAAGAGATATATACCATTAGGATAATATCGCGCCCTTAGCAACCGAGCTGACTGATTTAGCGTATCTTGCCAGATATCCTTTCTTAATTTTTGGTTTTAAAGGCACCCATTTTTTTCTTCTTTTTTCAAGCTCTTCAGGCGTAACTAAAAGGTCTATTCTTCGATTCGGAATATCAATTTTAATAACGTCAGAATTTTTTACTAGCGCTATTGGACCGCCATCGACAGCTTCTGGAGTAACATAACCAACAACTGGGCCAATACTTGCTCCCGAGAATCTTCCGTCAGTAACAAGAGCAACAGCCTCTTTTAGACCCACCCCCACTAAAGCCCCTGTAGCCTGCTCCATTTCTCTCATGCCTGGGCCTCCTTTAACACCTTCATAACGAATTACAATTACTTCACCGCTTTTTATTTTTCCATTTGTGATGGCTTTAACCGCATCTTCTTCACAATTGAACACAATGGCGGGGCCCTTATGTTTTAACATTCTCTTATCAACTGCTATCTGTTTGACCACAGAGCCATTTGGAGCGAGGCTACCTTTTAGGATTGCTAATGACCCCTCAGCGAATATTGGGTTATCAAGTCGTCTAATTATTTCTTGATCGGTATTTCTAGCTTTCTCAATGATTTTTCTGATAGTTTGCCCATTAACATTTCTCTCGTTTAGGTGTATCAAATTGCGTGTTGAAAGTTCTTTTAAAACTACGGGGAGTCCCCCCGCTACTCCTAGATCGCCATATGTATA
>CAYFUV010000010.1:0-63786 GCA_964346435.1 uncultured Candidatus Bathyarchaeia archaeon
AGTCTCTTTGCTGCTGCTCTACTCAAGTTTCTCCCCGCGCCGTGAGCTGTTGAGCTAAAGCTTACTTCCATTGCTTTTTCGGTTCCGACGAGAACCCATGAAGCCTGTCCCATACTTCCTGGAATGAGTACCGGTTGTCCAAAATGACGGTATTGTACTGGAACATCTTTATGTTCGGGAGGAAATGCTCTGGTAGCGCCCTTTCTATGAACATATACCTTGTTACTTTTTTCATTTGTTTTATGTTCTTCAATCTTAGCTATATTGTGGGCCACATCATAAATTAAATGAAGATCTAAGCTATCGGCTGGTCTTTGAAATGCCTTTTCAAAAGCTTCTCTCGTCCAATGGGTTATCATCTGTCTATTAGACCAAGCATAATTACAAGCAGATGACATTGCTGCTAAATAATCCTCAGCCTCAGAGCTCTTTCCAGGAGCGCAAGCCAGCTCACGATCAGGCAGTTTTATTTTATATTTATGTACAGCCCTTTCCATAACCCTGAGATAATCGCTGCATACTTGATGGCCTAAACCTCTGCTTCCTGTATGAATTAGAACTAGAACCTGCCCAATCCTTTCAATTCCAAAACATTTAGCTGCGCTCTCATTTATGATTTGGTCTACCTTTTCTATCTCAAGAAAATGATTGCCGCTTCCAAGACTACCTAATTGAGGCGATCCCCTTTTCTTTGCTATAGGAGAAACCTTTGAGGGATCTGCTATCTCCATGCAACCTCTTTCCTCACATGCTTCAATGTCTTCAGCCCATCCATATCCCCGGTCTACCGCCCATTCTACTCCATCTGAGAGAACTTTATTGAGCTCTGTTGTACTTACTTTTATTCGACCACGACTTCCTAATCCAGAAGGGATATAGTTAAATAACGTATCGATAATTTTCGGAAGTACGGGCCTTATATCATCTTCATCCAGATTTGTTTTAAGAAGTCTGACACCACAATTGATATCATAACCAACGCCCCCAGGACTTACCACCCCTTCCTCATAGTCCGTTGCTCCAACCCCTCCTATTGGAAAGCCATAACCTTCGTGTCCGTCAGGCAATGTCAGGGAAAATTTGTAAATTCCTGGAAGATGTGCAACGTTGGTGCATTGTTCTAGCGTCCGGTCACCCTTTATTTTTTCTAATAACACTTCATCCGCGTAGATCCTTCCAGGAACGCGCATATTGGGATTAAATGATGATGGAATTTCCCATACATATTTGTCGATACGGTTTAGAGGAATATCCCTCTTAGTACTGGAGCTCATACCTCTCAAAAGTAACACCACGATCCTTAGTTTTATTGTCTTTATTAAACAATTAGTAAATTTAAATTCACTCTTTTCTAAATATCAAGAATAAATCTGGCCATAAAAAAATCATTGTGCTTAATTTCCATTTTGTGGTAAGTAATCGCTTTTACCCCAATCTTAGATGGATGTTTAGCTGGATCGAAATCCTCCCCGTATATTTTTGAACTAAGAAGGAATTCGGAACCAGATTTTCTTATCTTATCAACTTCAAATCCAGAGAAAATTTTATTCTCTACTTCAAATTTTATGAGAAATAGTTCTATCCAGTTGTATAATAGGGCGCATTCGTCTGTGGCTCTTACCTCAATATTTTCGACGAAAGACTGTTCTATTTTAGAGGCATCTGTCATAACTTCGAATAATGCCATTGCTGCATTTTCAAAGACTTCTTCCAGATTTTTTCCATATGCAGCAATATAAACATCAGCTGTGTGTTCCAGAAATTCAAAAGGTTTCCGAATGATTTTTTTCTTCTTCGACATTTTCACCATTATGTTAAAGGGCTAATTATAATATAACAAAGATTAGAATCCTGATCTTATTGAGATTATAAGGTTAATCCTTACGAATTACAAATTATAAATTTTTAACACTTGATTTTGTATTAGAATAATGAGTACAAGCCGGGATGGCCGAGCGGACTAATCTATAAAGAAAGTTCAAAGGCGCAGAATAATTTGCGTAAGCCTTGAGATCAGAGGGCAAGATAGCCTGTGGCCCTCATGGGCCTCGTGGGTTCAAATCCCACTCCCGGCGCTAGTCTCTAATTGAAGCTGGAATATTATAAATGGACACAAGATTACCTCTAGAAGCTATTAAAATAATATGATCGCCCAAGTTTTTTTCTTTATTCTATCATATCCTAGTATTCTATTCTCGATTTCTTACTCTAATTCTTGCATCCGCGACTGCACACTCATCAGCTGATGCGATAACCGGATTTAAGTCCATCTCGACAATTGGTTGTTCAAAGGATAGAAAAGACACTCTCCTAATGAGGTCAGCAAGGCTATTCAAGTTTGCCGGTGGTTGCCCCCTTATGCCTTTAAGTAACTTAGCTGCTTTTGTATTAGATATCATACTCAGAGCCTCTTCTTTGGATAGAGGCGACAAACCATAGGAAAGATCTCGAAAGATCTCGACAAATAATCCACCTGATCCAAAAGCCACTACGGGACCAAAGTCATTATCGAGTATAGAACCTACAATTACCTCCGTGCCAGGGGGTAGTTGATTCTCTACGATAATCCCTTGTATATCTGCTCCAGGCTCCTTATCTTTTACACTTCTCATAATTCTCTCAAATGCTTTAATTGTTTCCTCGGAAGTTTTGACATCAGTAATAACTCCTCCAATATCAGATTTGTGCGTAATATCGGGAGATAATATTTTTAGGACTATTGGAAAACCTAATTTAGAGGCATGTGAAGCAGCTTCTTTGGCGGTTTTTGCGATATACTCGGAGGTTGTTTTGACTCCATAAGCTCTCAAAACTTCTTTACTCTCAATTTCTGTAAGCATATCGCGACCTTCAGACAGGATCCTATTTATGATTTTGCTAGCTACATCTCTTTTGGCATTTATCTTTTCTGGCAAAGTCCATTTCTTACTCTGTCCAGCGTTTATTAATCCCTTGATAGCTCTTACTGCACGTCCGGATGTAGGGTAAGTTGGTACGCCTGCTTCTTCTAACTTCATTATTTGTTGCTGTGAAAATTCGCTTCCTGTGGCCCAGCTAACAATAGGTATGCCTTGAGCTTGGACATCAGCAATGATTCCTACCACATCAGTAGATAATGGTGGATTTAGAAAAACCACGAAATTCAGAATCGCATTAATATTTGGATCTTCTGAAATAATTCGAAATGTATTTTGGTAATCCTCACTTGTAGCGCTACCAGTTAAGTCTACATATTCTCCAATTACCGCATATGGTGGTAATGATGAATGCAACTCCTTCAAGGTTTTTTTACCATAATTGCCAATAGTTAATCCCAGTTCATGGATCAAATCTGTTGCTGCTACAGAGGGTCCAGCAGCATTTGTAACGATCGTTATGGCACTTCCTTTGGCTACAGGCTGTTTTTCAATAGCTTTTGATATATCAAAAAGTTCTTCAAATGAATCTGCGATAATTATCCCAGAGTTTTCGAGGATTGATTTGCACACTTGATATGATCCAGTGATTGCTCCTGTGTGACTCCTGGCCGCTTTGGATCCTTCTACTCTACCAGCCTTATACACAATTAGATGCTTTTTTGCTGAGACTCTTCTTGCCTCATCGATAAATTTCCTTCCATCAACTATGCTCTCTAAATGTAACGCAATGATTTTAGTTAGGGGATCTCGGGCAAGATATCGGATGATATCCACCTCATCTACATCACATTTATTTCCGAGGCTGATGAGTCTTCTGATTCCCAACTTTGAGTTCGTAGCCCATTCAAGAAAAGTAAGCCCGAATGTTCCACTTTGCGTCACAAATGAAACTCCCCCAGGTTCGGGTCTTCTCATGCGATCATGCGGATAGAAGAAAGTATCCAATCTAGATACGCTATCGAAAACACCGATACAGTTAGGACCGATTATTCGCATTCCATATTTACGTACAGATGATATGAGTCTATCTTCATATGACGCTCTGTCCTCTCCCATCTCCTTGAAACCCCCAGATACGATTATGGCATTTCTAACACCTTTATCTCCCGCTTCCTCTATTAGGTTCGGAAGTATATTGGATGGAGCAACATATACTGCCAAATCAATTTTATCAGGGACTTTACTTACTGAAGGATAACATTTCAAACCAAGTATATTTTCTGCCTTTGGGTTGATGGGATACGCCTTCCCTTTGAATTCATATTGAGACACGTTTCTAACTAGCTCATGCCCAATCTTACCCGGTTTTGAAGAGGCGCCCACTACGGCGACACTTTTTGGAGAGAAAAAATTATCTAAAGGATCCATCTGCTTATCATTCTTCATATTTAATTGCCTCAATTGATTATCAAATGTACTTTTACTTCCAAGGACAAATTTACATTATCTAAAAATACCTTAAAGTTTATGGCTACATAATGATTTGATTAATCTTTAAACTGATTTTCAAATTTGTTCTCTTATAGAACTCGAATACCTGCGTCTAGTAATTTTTGCTTGTCAAATAATTATTTTAAAGGAAAAAATAACTCTAACCAAAAAGTCCCCCATCATGCGCACGCTTGAATAAGTCAGCCAATTTTGAACCACATAGATCACAATAAATAGCCTTTGGTAACAATTCCCTCCCACATACAGGACAAACACGAAAATAGGGTTTTTCAAAATCCCTTAATTTTCTGGTGGATGGGATTCTCCTCTTAGTGCGAATGCGACCCTCAAGTTTCAATTCCTTTCCTTTCTTTTGAGTTATTGCCTTATCTTCTTTTTTGAATGAAATTGCTTGTTCAATGAAACTCTTTGCGAGCTTCATATCTCCTTTATTAATCGCCTTTATTGCACTTTCTAAGATTCTTTCGAATGAATCATCATAAGGATTTTGGTAATGTGCTATCGCTTCTTTTTCATCTTCACCAATTTTTGAATCACCTATTGTCTTTGAAGTATCTGATTCGATTTTGGTTTTATAATCATGGATCCATCCCATTGTTGACTTCATGTTTTCGGAGAATTCTATAGCTCCCTGATCAGTGGTTTGCATTTTGATTTTGGTGATCTGTGATTTAGTGAAAATTATTATCGCAAAAAATAGCAGTGAAAACCCTATTGGAATTCCTATTTCTTTTGGGCTAATGAAAAAGGACGAAAAAAAGGCGCATACCAATGATAATATGCCTAGAGTCATCCTCATCATACTATGTTTGCTTGAGTATTCAAAAGAATTAATATTGGAATACGGCACATCCAGTATTTTGCCGCGTTGTATTAGAATGACTCTACTGTTTGTGGCATATATACTGGTGGAACCATCCCTCCATTTCTTAAGGATCTTTTCATTGGGAGTTAAATAATCAGAAATTTTGCCCATAATAAATTAATTGAAATTTACGCTTTAATATAGTTAACATATGTTATGGCGAACGTGGTTACATAATTTAACACTAATAATAATGCCTTAGTAAAAAATATTGAAATGCTCCAAATTAGAAACAATTATTTAGATAAATTGAATATCATGATTATTCTTGAGGTTTTTTCATTGAATAGAACTAATTTCACAATTCAATTACCCGACAAGATTGTATTTGGCGAAGGTACTGTTAAGGAAGTTCCTAAATTTGCTGGAGAATTCAAAGCCAAATCGGTACTTTTTATTACTGATCCAACGATTAGCAAGATTGGATTAAGCAATCAAATATTAAAACTTCTCAATAAGTCGGGTATCCGAACAGAAGTTTTCGATAAGGTTGAACCTGAACCGAGCATTAAAGCCGCTGAGCAGGTAATGGAAATCACTCGGGAGTCTAGCCGCGATTTGGTCATTGGATTTGGTGGGGGCAGCTCACTTGATATGGCTAAGATGGCTTCAATCAGTTCCACAAACCCTGAACCCATTGGAGATTTAATTGGAGTTGGAAACGTTCCAAAACCTGGTATACCAAAGATACTCATCCCAACAACTTCAGGTACTGGATCTGAAATTACTATGAATTTGATAATTTCAAATAAGAAGGAGCGGTTAAAGATGGGCATAGTCACTCCTCTCAATATTGCGGATGTAGCAATCATTGATCCATTGTTGACAGTTAGTATGCCTCCCAAAGTTACTGCTGCAACCGGATTAGACGCATTGACACATGCTGTAGAGTCACTCATGTCAATTGATCTAAATGCTTTTAGCGAGCCCTTAGCAATTGATGCTGTTAAGCTGATATTCAGGAATCTACCAAATGCTTTTCGTGACGGAAAAGATATTTCAGCAAGACGGAGCATGTCTTTGGCATCGATGCTTGCAGGCATGTCTCTCGGGATCTCAGGCGTTTGCGCTGGTCATGCTGCAGCTTATTCTTTCACAGTTGAAGTCCCTCATGGAGTAGGTTGCGCTATTGCACTTCCATACACAATGGAGCTTAATTCCTCATCATGTTTTCCAAAGCTAGTTGCAATAGCAGAGGCTGCTGGCGTAAAAGAAGAAGGAGAGAGCCAAGAGAAGAATGCGTATAATGCTGTACAATCAGTAAGGCAACTAATGGAAAAAGTTGGCATTCCCCTATCTTTAAAGCAGATAGGAATAAAGGAAGAGGACATAGAGATGATGGCAAAGAATATGCTTAAAGTCACCAGATTATTGGCACATAACCCAAAAACTTTGACAGAGGATGATACAATACAACTCTTTCAAAGGATGTATGAAGGTAGACCACTCACCCTTTCTGAGTACGGAAAAAACTAGGTACTGGCTAGTTTTTATAGCTTATGTTTTAATGCTCCGTAAAAAATTTTTTATATACTTATCGCATAAAAGTTGCTACGCGCTACGCATGAAGAGCACATACAATTTTCAATAGGTTTATTTGGAGCCCCGGGCGGGCTTCGAACCCGCGGCCTACGGCTATCATTAAGCCATTATACAAGGCTCGACTGGAGAACATCCATCCGTCGCTATAACCAGGCTTAGCTACCGGGGCATTTATCAAATTTAAAATTTTAAGAGCCACTATTAAACCTAATCATTGCTAAATAAATAAAAAAGGATTTATTCGACTTTTTATCTTAGAAAGATAATAAATTATTGAGGAAATGAAAACAACTATTTTATTGGCCGGGGTGGCTCAGCTGTGGTTAGATGCCCATTCGTGGGCAAGTTTAAGCGCTGGACTCATAAATTCGATTTACAAGTCGTTTGAGAAATCCAGAGGTCGCGGGTTCGACAGCGTTAAGGCCGAGCATCCCGCCCCCGGCATTTAATTAAAAGCTTGCTAAGGGCGAAATCATTAGTTGCACATTATTCTCGTCGTATTACCTCAACTTTGTTATCTTTCTTTCCGACATAGACCTTATCAGCCATTTCTAAAAATAAACCTGTTTCAACGACTCCAGGAATCATTTTCAACCCTCTTTCTAATTTACTTGGGCTATCTATTGATTTAAAATTAACATCCACGATCAAATTGCCATTATCAGTTATCACAGGGCCCACTTTTCCAGTAGCTTTTCTTAATTTTGGTTCTCCCCTAAGTTTCTTTACTGCTTTAAAAATGGCAGTATAGCCAAATGGAACGATCTCTACAGGCACCAGTTGATTTGATCCCAGTTTATTGGTTAATTTTCTTTCATCCACTACTATGATGAGCTCTTTAGCATTTGAATCTACAATCTTTTCCCTTGTTAAAGCAGCGCCTCCGCCCTTGATTAGATTTAGACTATTCCGTTCTACTTGGTCAGCTCCATCTATTGCTAAATCCAATTCTTGTTCTCCTATCCAATTAATAACATGTAACCCATTATTTATGGCAAGCATCTCAATCTGGAGTGATGTTGGTACAACTTTTATGTTAATTCTATTACTCTTAACCAACTTTCCAAGCTCATGGGTTGCACAAGCCATAGTATTGCCACTTCCGAGCCCTATTGTATAGCCATCATCAACTAGAGATATGGCCCCTAAGACAGCTGAATAGACATGCTTTTCTACGTTTATCAATATGACCACATGAGAAATTTCCTTACTTATATGTTAAAAATTTTTTATTCGAGAGAAAAAAATTCAAAACATAGAGACTTTAAACTATTATGAAATGAAGGGTTTATGTGATTCGTATAGAAAAAAATTAAGGTGAGGTAGTTTTATTTTGGCTTCGCTTTTTCTTTAAGAAGAATGATTGCGCGTGCTAGATCTCCTTTGGCATCTGCAAGCGCTTTTTTAGCCTCATAAATATTTACATTAGCCTGTTCAGCTACTAATTTTACATCATTCTCAGGAACATCAATCTCCTTAGGGCTGGAGACTTCCTCCCTTTTATTTCCCCCTATGATCTGGAATATATTCTGTTGTTCCATGGTCAACGACATGACACTGGGCCCCTCGATGATTATGTTCCTGTCTGCAGTCTTTATAGTAACTTCTTTCACGCCCTTGATCTCTTCAGTTTCCATGCCAAGTCGTTGCATCATTCGCATAGCGTTTCTACCTTGTGGAATCCCTCTTACGGAACGGAATGCCTTGTGAGCCATAAACATTTTCCAACCTATTCAATAACAGTTATTCAATTTATTAGGATAGTCGATCCAAAATTTAAAAATAGCGCGTACAGCTTTGATTATTGATCAACGCCCTTTCTAACCTTGACCGCTATGCCTTTTTTAAAAGAAATCATTTCTTCTCCACTTAACAACGCTCGACCAACAGCAAGCAGCTCTCTCTTTCTATTAACTATAAAAGTTTCATCTTGTGGACGAATCTCAGGATCGGCATTAATTACGTACTTCGAAAAAACAGTTTTGCCTTTCTTAACAAATTTTTCCGCATCATTATTGACAACGACTATCGATGGAAGGCTTTTTACATTTTCCAAAAGCCTCCTTGCTCCGGCTAAACTTGGACTAAGCAAGCCATCTCTTGGTCTGTAAATTGCAATCAACTCTCCATCGTAGTAGATGTCTCTTACCCTTCCCGTTCTTTTAGAACGAGTGACTGCAATGCCTTCGGGAAAAAAACTTTCTCCTATCCTATTACCGAATTGGTAGTTTGCAAGACTCCTTAGTTTCATTAGTTCGTTCCACCTTGCTTTTTCCATGCGATCACTTCTTTTATGAAAATTTATAGCTCGCTAGTTTATATGCGCTAAAGCTAATTATCAGGAGATATCTGAAAGCGCTTGCTCACAAAGAACTATTTTTAAAGTTAAAATTTAATCTAACATATTAGACTTTCTTTTGTAATCCAGAAAAAGTGAAGGGTGTTAAACAAGGAATTGAGCTGTGAAATTTGTGGAAGAAAGATAAAGAATGAACCCATTAAGATAACTGTTGAGGGATTAAACCTAATGGTTTGTAATGGGTGCTCGAAGATTGGTGAAACGGGATGGAAAATTGGCTTTAGGAAGATGAGAAATGCTGAAGCGGACGAATCAAAAAAAATCCCAACTAGGATAAACAAATTCTTAAGACAGAAGAAAGCGCCAAAATCAAATGACCTCGAGAACTACGAAGTTATTGAAAATTTTTCTGAGAAAATAAAAAAAGGAAGAGAGAAAAAGAAAATTTCGCAAGAAGAATTTGCAAAGCTAATAAAAGAAAAATTGTCTATAATACAAAAAATTGAATCAGGAAAAATGGCTCCGAGCTTAAAACTATCGCGTGAAATTGAGCATATTTTGAAAATAGAATTACTCTCGTATAGAAAAAAAGAATTGGAGGACGTTTCACAAATCGATACTGTATCGACTTTAACCCTCGGAGATATTTTACATTTCAAGAAAAAAGAAAAAATACGCGAATAGCAACCTAATTACTAGGATTTGATATTTATTTTTTTAATAAAAAATTAGTCCGCGCTATTTTGAGTATAAGTTACTTATATGAGTAAATGATAGATTGTCAACTCAATCGAAAATTGTTGTTCTGCGTTGGGGCCATAGGCATAGAGATTTCAGAGTCACGACCCACGTAGCTTTAGCTGCAAGAGCATTTGGGGCATCAGGATTTATCCTCGCTGACTCAGAGGATTTCGCAATTAAAAAATCCATAGAAAAAATTATTGAAAGTTGGGGAGGTAAGTTTGACTTCAAAATAGGGATTCCTTGGAAGACCGCTGTTGAAGAGTGGAAAAGGAAAGGCGGAATTGTCGTTCATTTGACAGTATATGGCGAAAATATTGAAACGAGTGATATAATAAATCGAATCAAATCTCTCAAAAAGGATATAATGTTAATAGTCGGAAGTAAAAAAGTCCCTTCAGATTTCTTTTCTGAGAAAGTTTCAAATTTTAGTGTTGCTATAGGAAATCAACCCCATTCTGAGGTGGCTGCTATTGCAATTTTTCTGGATCGTATATTTGAAGGAAAAGAATTAGCTAAATCTTTTGAGAATGCAAAACTAAAAATTTTACCATCTAAAATTGGAAAGAAATTATTAGAAAATATTTCGAAGGATGATGAAAACTGTTAATTTTTAGTTTATTAAATAATATTTTATTGTGATGATTCTATAGCGTGCGGTTTTCACGAATTTGGGGAAAAATGTATTGAGTGCTTTTAACGAAGAACTATCGAAAGCTGCCAAGTTATTTGGTGGAGAGGAAGCTACTAAGGTAATTAATGCGCTTTTAAAACTAGAGGACGCTACAGATGATGAAGTTGCAAAAGAGTCAGAAGTCAGTCTGAACGTCGTGAGAAAAGTTCTATACAAGCTTTATGACCATTCATTGATTACTTGTACAAGGGAAAGAAACGATCAAACTGGATGGTATACTTTCCGTTGGCGAATTCAACCAAGTCAACTTGATGCTTTTATTAGGATAAGGAAAAGGAGAATCCTAGAAAAGCTTAAAAATAGGCTAGAATTCGAAAGAGGACATAACTTTTTCCTATGCAAAAAATGTCCTGAAATGCGCGTTACTTTCGAGGACGCCATTGAATCAGCATTCCGCTGCAGTAAATGTGGCAATCAGTTCATGAGTGCAGATAATGATAAAATTATTTTTGAGCTCTCTCAAGTTATTGATAAGATACAAAAAGAATTGAATAGTTAGAGCTCTTTAAATCTGAATTAAATTTTAAGTTCTGCCCCAATTATAGATTCCACGGTGATTTTCTTGACTATGTCCCATAAAGAGAGATATTTGACTGCAGTAAATCTTGAGCAACCTGATACCGTTCCAATAGATGCTTCATTTATGGATTTAGTTCATGTGGAAAAAATAACTGGCAAAAAAGCTATTGGAAGTGGTGGGGGTGGGGGAGGAGGAGCTTGGGCGTTAAGACCTGAGGATTTAAAGGTTGATCTAAATAAAGTCATGATAGAAAATCAAAGAATTACAATTGATGCAATAAAGAAAATTGGCTTTGATAGTTTTTCTGTCTCTGATTATTGGCTATTTCCTAAGGGTTACGGACACAAATTCCTAAATGATGATACTTATGTTGATCATTGGGGGAAGATGTATGAAGTTCGAAAAGACATCAACACGACTTACTGGGTCGATGGCATAATAAAAAATCCAGATGATTTGAGCAAATTTATTCCACCAGACCCTGATGAGCTATGTTATGACATAATAGACTTCACTATCGAAGAAGCTGGTGATGAATATCCTGTTATGGCATGGGGACATTGTGCAAACATGTTCCCGTATTTGATGAGGGGTGGAATAGACAAGTTAACATACGATATATACCGAAATCCGATTTTCGCAAAAAAATTGATCAAGATTGTTGCTGACACAAATTTTAAAATAGCCAAGAATATGTTAGACAAGGGCATTGATATTTTTGTGGAGAGCGACGATATTGCTGACACTAAAACACTTTTTTCCCTCCAAGAATATATAAGGAATTTTTCTTTCCTTACTTGAAGAGACTGATAGATGAGTGTCACAGACGTGGAGTACCTTTCATGAAACACTCAGATGGAAATCTGTATCCAATATTGGATGAATTAATCTATTTGGGTATAGATGGATTGCATCCCATAGAACCTGGCGCAATGAATTTGGCTGATGTAAAAAGAAAATATGGCGATAAAATATTTTTAAGGGGAAATGTTGATTGCATGCACATTTTGCCGTATGGAACTGAAGAAGACGTAAGAAAAGAGGTCAGGAGATGTATAGATGAAGCCGCGGAAAATGGGGGATTCATTTTATCTGATAGCAATTCCATGCACAGTAATATCGATACAAGAAATATTTTAATAATGGTAGATGAGGGAAGAAAATACGGTAGCTATCCAATTATAAGAGAATGATTATGAGGTGCAGAAGTTATTGGAAGAAAACGAAATCCTTGAGAGAATAAAAGAATCTTTGGTCAACCTAGATTCTTCAGAACTAAAAAAAGTAGTGGAAAAAGCAATTAATAATAATATTTCTCCTCAGAAAATAGTAAATCAAGGTTTTGGCAAGGGAATGGAAATTGTTGGGCAAAAATATGAGAGAGGAGAATATTTTTTATCAGAGCTGATTATTGCCGGCGTAACAATGAATGAGGGATTAGAGCAAATAAGACCTTTTTTAAAAAGGGAAGATATGAAAACTCGTGGAAGAGTTGCAATAGGCACTGTCGAAGGCGACTTGCATGATATTGGGAAGAATATAGTAAAAACTATGTTGCAATCATCAGGTTTTGAAGTTCATGACTTAGGAGTTGACGTACCCCCAGCAAGATTTGTTGAAAAGGTTAAAGAATTAAAACCCGATATTGTTGGTATGTCTGCATTACTTAGTGTTACAATGAATAAAGTTGAGGAAACAATAGACGCTCTAAAAAAGAACTCTTTAAGGAATGATGTAAAGATCTTAGTGGGTGGTAGATGTTTAGATGAAAAAATTGCGAAAGATATGGGAGCTGATGCATACGGGAGTGACGCTTGGAACGGTGTTTTGAAGGCCAGAGATCTTATTTCATAATAATTATTACATTCATTAAAAGTTGGAAATGTTCCGTGAATGAGAATATAGATTATGGCACTCATAATGAACTTGGATTATCCTAAATGACTATCACTTTCGATTTTTTTTACTAGGATTATCCATTTTTTCAGATTTATCGCACGTCATATTATTGTTCAAAAAAAATGAGCATGAAGATTTTGAAGAAAATTCCAACCAGAAAAGAATCCATCACATTTCTCAAACGAATAGGTTGTAATCAAAGAGTTATAGAACATTGTATAGTGGTATCAAAGTATTCGATTAAGATGGCAAAGTCATTTGGGAAAAAATATCCTATTGATGTTCGATTAGTTGAAATTGGGGCACTACTTCATGATGCTGGCAGGGCTTTAACAAACGGCGTATGGCATGCAATTTTAGGGGCAGCACTTATAAGAGCTGCAGGTTATAGTGAGGATTTGGCTAATATAGTTGAGAGACACATAGGCGCTGGCATACCTTTTAGAGAAGCTCGAGCACTTGGCTTACCGCAGAAAAGTTATATGCCGAGAAATCTTGAAGAGAAAATTGTTTGCTATGCTGATAAACTTGTGAGAGGTAAAAAATTAATATCCTCAGAGGAAGCCATTAAGGAAATATCGCAAAAACTAGGCTCCAAACATTCGGCCATAAAAAGGTTCAGAAATCTTCATAAAGAAATAACTAGAATGACTGGAGATATGGTGTAATGGAACTTATTATTTCGGAAAGAATCGTAGGTATTGAAAAAAATGAAGCTTATGAAATTATAAAAGATATCATTTCTGGCATAAATGTAACCTTAGAATCACTTGATTTCAATGAACAAGGATGGGTTGAAATAAGATTCTATGGCGATGATTCAGACCTTTTAATAGAATTACTAAGGAGAGAATTTGGAATAGCTCCAGCTGTCTTGAGTAAAATCGATGTTGGCGATATATTGCGCGGATTTATAGTCGAAGTCAATAAGAGATATTTGAGGTTAGATATTGGAATTTTTTCACCAAAAAACAAATATGGATTCTATTCATTATCTAAACTTCAATCTCAACTTTTGGATGGACTTAAATTCTCTATGGAAAAAGCAGTCAATCAATTCTGCCTTCATGAAGGGATGCCCCTCGAAATTAGAGTGGTCAAAGTTAATGATGATGGAATAGACTTGGAACTTTCAGATGCGCAAATTAATTGTCTTAAGGAATGGGAGAGAACTCCAGTGGAAAGAATAGTTTTTCTGAATTCTTTATCAAAGGATATCCATAACGCTGTGAGGATCGCTAAGATGGATATTGATATAATGAAAAAAGAAAAGAAAGGTTTAACAACTCATATATTGAGCTGTAAGATTGGAAAAAAAGCAGATAAGGTGATTTCTGAAATTATTCCCTTTTTAAAAAGAGGAAGATTTTTCTTATCAAAAGGAGAACATTATAAGAGAACTTGGTAAAAACTTAATTCTATAAGACTTTAATTGTATTTTATTGAACTGGTGAAGTCATTGAGCAAGAAAGTTAGTAAGAAAAAAGATTATAAGGAATTTTCTGATGAGCAAATCGAGAAAATATTGGATTATAGACACGATTTATTCCAAGAAAAAATCGAGGAAGTCAAAGATTTAGTAAAGGCTTATCCAACATTATCTGTCGCAGTCGTTTTTACACTAGGTTTAATTTTTGGCATATACGTTTCAGAAAGCAGCAGATAAGCTGAAACATTCTGAATTTTAATTCTCAATAAGAATATCAAAATATATTTAAATTCGGGCTTCAAATCAAATATGGTAATGGAGGTATGATTACTCTATGGCCGAAAAAGTAAAACCAACCATTGAAGAACTTCAAAAGAAATTAGAGGATACCAGGAAATTATCAGAGAAATATAGAAACCAGCTTGAAGAAAGAGTGACGACGAAGCCGTTGGAATCCGCAGGAATAATTTTTATCGTTGGCATAATTTTGGGAATTTTAATAGGAGCAGCTACTTCAAGGCGTAGTTAGAAAAATGTCCAAAAGACAAAATATTATGGATAGTCTGCTTAAAGCCATGTTTTCAACTCTATTCTTTAGATTTATGGGTGATTTCAGCGAGAGAATGCGCAATTATTTATTCGATGTAATTAAGCCTATAATCAAAAAGGTTATTCTGGCGATCATTGGAACGAGTCTCGTTATTATTGGGATACTCTTTGCATGCGTTTCATTAGTTAAATATCTCTCAATTTATGTGTCGACTTGGATGGCGTGGGGCATAGTTGGGCTTATAATTCTAATTGTTGGAATTGTATTATCTTCGATAGGACTTAGAAAGTAAAGTACCCGAAGTCATTACTCCCCTATAACTTGAACTACTAATTCTCTTGTTCTGGGTTTTATATCGAGTTCGATGAAAACTATCTGTTGCCAAATTCCTAACATCATTTTTGAATCTTGGAACGGAACTGTTAGGCTTGGACCTAACAATGAAGCTCGAACATGTGAATGACCGTTTCCATCATGCCATCTTTTTTCGTGTTCATATTCCAAATTCTTAGGCGATATACGTTCAAGCATTGATGGAAAATCTTTCAATAAACCAGGTTCATATTCTATTGTTGTGATGGCTCCAGTTGAACCGGGAATAAAAATGATTAAAAATCCATTTTTGAATTTAGAATTTTTGATAATTTTATGAATATTCGCAGTTATATCGATCATATTCAATTCTTTTGTTTGTAAACGGATTTTTTCAAAAAAAATTTTCACATAAACCACCTGGAAATTATTAATGAGTTCTATTAATCTTGCTATTTTTTGGATTAATTCAATTAAAATATATCTCTGGTGGCCAATCGAGGGAATATTCAGTTATCAATTAGATAAGCAAGTATGACCCAAAAAAGTAAGAATCTTACGAACGGCCAAGTTAATAATAAGCGAGTTTCAAAATATTGATCAGGCACCTATTCTTTTTCAATTCTTTTCACTATCTGGTTAGCAAATTTTGAGGTTTTTACTGGTTTTACATTTTGTAATTGTCGAGCTAAATCATAAGTTACAATTTTATCATTTATGCATTTGGCAACGCCCGTTTCAACGAGTGATGCTGCCTCATTCCAACCTATATAGTTGAGTAACATGGCCCCAGAAAGAATGGCGGAAGTAGGATTTACAACATCTTGATTAGCATATTTTGGAGCCGTTCCATGAGTCGGTTCGAATAATGCTGTCCCAGTTTCGTAGTTAATATTAGCTCCTGGTGCTACGCCTAATCCACCTGCTAATGCTGCTGCTAGATCTGATATATAATCGCCATTCAAATTTGGTAAAACAAGGACATCATATTCCTTTGTTCGAAGAATTAATTGCTGCATCATGTTATCGGCAATTCTATCTCTAATTATCAGCCTTTTCTTTGGCACTCTGCTAGAGGATTTTATCTCTGTATTTATTTTACTCTCAGTTATCGTCACATCTCGAAATTCATTTTCAGCGACTTCATAACTCCACTTCCTGAATCCTCCCTCAGTATATTTCATTATATTCCCTTTGTGAACTATAGTTACGCTATTTCGATCATTTTCAATGGCATAATTAATCGCAGCTCTGGCAATTCTTTTGGTTGCATATTCGCTAATTGGTTTAATACCTATGGCAGAATCTAGTCTAATTTTTTCTCCCATTTCTTCCATTAGAAAATCTATGACTTTCTTCGCCTCTGGTGTATGTGTATTGTATTCGATTCCCACATAAACATCCTCGGTATTTTCTCTAAAAATTATTATATCCAATTCTTCAGGATTCTTCATACGAGTTGGTACCCCAGGTATATATTTCACGGGTCTAACGCAAGCATAAAGATCAAGTCTCTGTCGTAATGTGACGTTTAGGCTTCTATAGCCTTCGCCAACAGGAGTGGTAAGAGGGCCTTTAATTGAAACTTTGTAATGATCAATCGCTTTTATTGTATCTTCGGGTAACCATTCTTCATTCGTTTGTTTGGAAATCTCCCCAGCCAGAAATTCTTTCCAACATAACTTACGATCATCGTTGTATGCTTTTCTAATGGCGCCATTCAAGACTTTTATCGTAGCTTCAATTACATCAGGACCAATACCATCACCTTTAATAAAAGGAATTATAGGTTTGGCGGGCACAGTTAATTTTTTATCAATGATTTCTATTTTATCCCCTCGATTATCATTTTGTACCATGCAGATTATCACTTTTTAAAGCATGCAGGATTTTTTAGACTACTTAAAATCTTACGACTATCTGAGTTATGATCCATAAACTATCTTAATTTTTTCTAACCACTCATCAAATCCTTCTCGATCAGGATAATTTTCGTATAGTCCTTTAATCCGCCTCATTTTGTCTGCAGTTTTTCTTAAATTAATTAACAAATCTATTTTTCCTAGCCCTTTAAAGACTCTCTCTGCTTTTTGAGTGATACTTAATTTTAACTCGCCTTTCAAACTCGATTCCAATACGTCCTCGGGTTTTATTATCTTATGCCTCATCCCATAATTTAACTCATCATCATTTGTTGATTGTAAAAGTATTCTGAAAATGTCTAAGCCCGCTTGTTTTGCACCATACGCCTTCATATATCTTATATTATACTCCCATAACTCTTCTATTGATGGAGAGCCTTTTGACAGCGCCATTATTGCAACCTCTGCGGCTAATCTCCCACTCAACATTGATGGACCTATCCCGCCTCCGTGAATAGGATTCACTAAACAGGCCGCATCTCCTGAAAGCATTAAACCATTTGAAACCAATGAATCTAATGGTCTGCGAGCGGATACAAAACCTCCGCCCGAATCTAATGGGATGGATTTTTCAAAGATCTTTTTTGATAGGACACTTTTGTATAGTCGATCTTTCGGATTGGGGTGATTCTCTTTAGCCTGTACTCCTATGCCAACATTGACTTTTCCATTAGATTTTGGGAAAATCCAACAATATCCGCCAGGGGCAATATTTTGCGTTAGAAATATTTCGCAATATTCTGATTCGAAGTCAACATTCTCCCTTATTTCCCTGAAACAAGACATAAAATCCTGTCTTTGAATGAAATTTTCAATAATAGAAGCTGGTGGAAGTTTTTTTCTGATTACGGCTGAGAATCCGCTTGCATCTATCGTTACTTTGGATTGAATTTTTTCTGTATTCCCATTTTTTAAATTGGTAGCAATTACACCTCTAACAAAGTTATTTGAAAAAATTGGTTCTTTTGCTAGAATATTATCATGAAATGTTAGCCCACTATCAAGAGCATTTTTCAATAACCTTTGCCCGAATAAATGCCTATTTATTCCAAATCCAGATACCCCTTCTCCCTCGATTTTAAAGACTGTTTGTAAATCTGGTGAGTAAACCTTGACGCCTTTAATTTCACGATCAAACTCTTGTCCTGAGGGATAACTGATATTTAGAGAATCGAAATGGTGTTTGCCTATTGCGTCTCCACATATTTTATCACCAATTTTTTTCTCAGGTTTGCAATCTATAAGGCAGACATCAACTCCCTCTTTTGCAGCAGTTTTGGCTGCTATACATCCAGAGCTTCCTGCGCCGATTATTAATAAATCATAAATTGGCATACACCATTCTCTCGTCTTCCGACTTAAATTATTTCTCTTTAGGAAGACTATAATGCCTAATATAGCAATTTTAGTGCGAGTCTGCTTACACAATAAGCACTAGCGCTAGACTTAAATTTTAAAAAAATTATTATAAGATGGTGTTGTGAAAATGTCCGACAAATGTAAAGAAGACCTTTTCTGTGGTGTAAATCGAGCTAAAAGTTCAGATCAAAATGAAATGAGTGATTTGGAAAAGAAACATACGCCTGTAATTGGAGTATCAGGAACGCCAAAAGAAGGAGAGCTATTTGAAGTTACGGTGGAAGTTGGGAAATACATGAAACATCCTAATGAACATGTTCATTTTATTCAATGGATTGAATTATTTAGCGGCGATACCTTTCTGGGTAGGATTGATTTTACTTCAGAGCGAACTGAACCTAAGGCTGTTTTTTCCGTGAAGCTGGACCACCTGCATGGGTTAAGAGCCTTAACTCACTGTAATATGCATGGGACTTGGGAAGGATCTAAAGAACTTTGATTTAATAATCAAACGCCCCCCCGTTCAACGAACTCCCATGCAAAGTTTTTCAAAACCCTCATGCTCTAAAAGCTCTTGTGCTCCACCTTGAAAGGCAACTTTTCCGCTTATGAGTACATAGGCATTATCGCCTACTTTTAGGGCCCTTCGAATATCCTGCTCTACCAAAACCAATGATAACCCGAGATCGTCTCTAAGGGAAACTATTCTATCAAACATTTCTTCAGTTAATTTTGGTGAAAGCTGGGCAGTAGGTTCATCGAGCAAAAGAAGACCTGTCTTTCTGATTAATGCTGTGGATATAGCCAAAAATTGTCTTTCTCCTCCACTCAAAGTGCCAGCTTTCCTCTTCATGAAGTTCTTAAGCTCAGGAAAAACTCCTAAAGCAAGATCGAGTCCATCTAAATATGAAGATTCATTAAGGGCGTAACCTGCAATTTTTAGATTCTCCTCAACAGAAAGGTTAGTAAAAATATTTTCTACCTGAGGTAAATACGCCATCCCCATTCTAGCTTTTTTATGTGGGGGAACTTTAGTAATATCTTTCCCGTTTAGTAGAACCTCGCCTGAGTGGATAGTTGCATTACCAAAAATTGCTTTGAGGAGAGTGCTTTTTCCACTGCCATTAGGACCGACAACGGTCGTTATTTTTCGATCAGAGGCCTTAAATTCAACATCGAATAATACATGGAGTTCTTCATATCCAGCATTAAGATTCTTGACGTGAAGCACTTAGATACACCTCCACTACTTCTGGATTGTTAAGAATTTCCTCCTCCTGCCCCTCTGCTATGAGCTTTCCAGCCGCCATGACATAGACGTAATCAACATACTTCAAAATAATATCGAGTCTATGTTCCACTAGTAAAAAGGATATACCCCTCTTCCTTAGCTCAACTAACCGTTTTAGTATTGAATGGGCAAGATTAGGGTTTATGCCTGCTACTGGCTCGTCCATGATTATTAGCTTTGCATTTCGCATGAGCGCCCTCCCTAATTCTAACAACTTCAATTGTCCTCCACTAAGCTTGTAGGATTCCATGTCCCATAGATGATCTAATTTCAAAAATTCTAGAAACTGAAATGCTTTCTCAGATAACTCCTTTTCATTTTTGAACCAAGAGGTGCCCAGGCTACCGATAATTCCCTCGCCAGGGCTTTCGTCCGCCATCATAAGGTTTTCTAGAACAGTAAGCATTTTCAGTGGCTGGGGTATCTGGAAAGTTCTAATCAACCCCAAATCGTAGATCTCATGAGGCGACCTATTTGTGATATCTTCCCCTTCAAGGATGACCTTGCCGCCATCGGATTTGTAGAATCCTGAGATAGTATTTATTAATGTGCTTTTGCCGCTACCATTCGGCCCTATGACCAACGTTAGGCGATTTTCTTGTACTTCTAAACTAACTCTATCTACGGCCTTTAGACCATAAAAAAATTTAGAGAGGTTTATGGTTCTAAGTAAAGCTACTGCCATTCGATCTCGTTCGCCTCAGAATCCCAAAGGCCTTTCTGGATCCACTCACCTTTCTCGACAGCCCAGATAGCATAATTTCCAGAGGCTCGATCGTTGTATTCATCAAGAACTATATAACCGCTTACTGTATTGACCCCATACTCGCCTCTGCTATAATTTACTGTTACGAGTGGTATGGTCCTTGCCATTTCATCTGGATCATACTTCCCTAATTTATCATAAACTTGAGCGAAACTAAGGGCAATGACCCATTCTGCATCGTAGCCGTTCAAAGCGTATTGGAATATATCCCTGTTGTATCTTTCGTTGTACGTTGCGAAGAGTTTATCGAAACTTGGGCCTTTCGAGTCAAACAATGTGCTATACATGCCGACCTTATTAACTTTATCTGGAATCTCAGTTATCCTCCTACTCTTGGCAGTACCGTCACACCCAATCCACTTGACATCGAAGAGAATCGAATCAGTATCAATTTGAGAAAGCATTGTATAAACTTCTTCATAGCTGAAAGCTACAACTGCAACCTCAGAACTATCATAATTCTGAAGAAGGTCTTCGATAGCTCCTTCCATGATTGCAATATATGGCGTGAAGTCAGCGGGTGGCGGATCTGGATATTCGATCGATTCTTTGACCTCGATTCCTTGTGCCTCGAATTTGGAGGTGCCCCAGTCATTGAGTCCTTTTCCCCATGCGTTTCCTATGAAAGCTATTACTACCCTTTTTATTCCGAGATCAGAAGCTTCCTTGGCTATCGCTTCTGTCTGGAACGGATCGGTAGCAACGAATCTAAAGATGTATTTTTTCTCCTCCGGTTTTGTAACTCCGAGAAGATCGGGTGCAGCTGTTGAGGATGGTGATATGATTATCATCTTGTTTGCAGTTACGTAATCCGAAATTTGCTTTACTTCACCACTGCCCATAGGTCCTACTATAAGCGTAACTCCTCTTCCATGGAGAGCTTGTATCTTGTCAAGTGCAATTTTTGGATCTACTCTCGTGTCCTCAACGAATAATTTAACTCTATATGGCATTCCGTTATCTGCAAAGTAAGCGTTTATATCTTCAGCGCTTATTCCACAGGCATCCCGGATATCCTCGCCATAAGTTGTTAACGGTCCCGAGATGTCAACTAATATGCCGATGTTTATCTCGACCTCTCCGACCTTCTGAAGTCGTTGAGGTGTATAAACTACAATTGCTGCGATGACGATGATGGCAATTATTAATATGGCTATTTTTTTAGAATCCATAACCTTAAGATTATATATGTGATCTAAAAAATCTTTCTATGATGTGATAGATCATGGCGGTGCTTGAAGGAGCTATAATCTACTCCAACCTTCTTGTTCTATTGAGCATTGGATTGACTATGACTTACGTTACCACAGGAGTCCCTAATTTCGCACAAGGCTCCCTTGCGATCTTTGGGTCCTATGTCTCTCTCAGCCTTTTGTATCTCTATGACATCCATCCCTACTATTCATTATTGATATCTTTTATCTTGGGAGGAACTCTCGGAACAGCATTCTATACGGTGATCCTTAAGCCGTTGATAGCTCGAGGAGCTAGGATAGTGATATTGATGGTTGCTACTCTAGCAGCTGATTTGATAATGTTGGGATGTCTTGGAGCATACTCAGATTATTTGGGATCTATCACTAATAGAACTGCGAAGAAATTCATTTTTACACCTTATGATTTCGAACTGTTTGGCAGTTCAGCCATATTTATAGTCTCATCACTCGTGATAGCAACAATGCTTTTATCACTTTTTCTATTGCTTTACAAAACTAAATTTGGAATAGCTCTGAGGGCATCAATGGAGAGTCCATTCTTAGCCGAAATAATGGGCGTTGATGTTGAGAATTCCAGAATATTCTCTTGGTTAATCTCAGGTGCTTTGGCAGCTGTTGCAGGCAGTCTACTTCCATTTAGACAAGAGATAGTTCCTGCCAGCGGGGCCATAATTATAGTCTCAATATTCGCAGCTAGTATTATTGGAGGATTGGCCAGCATCTATGGCGCCCTAGTTGGTGGCTATGTAATAGGCATGTCAGAATCTCTTGTCACATTCGAGCTTGCATCTATATTTGGTTCAGGCGTATTGCTATATGCGAAGGTTATATCGCTAACCATATTAATTTTGATGCTCGTACTGGCTCCGAAAGGCATAACAGGTATTAACTGGAGGCGTTTGTTTTGGAGTACCTAGCTCTGAATATAATTCTTTGGTTTGCATTATTCGCCATAGTGGCTTTAAGCCTTAACATTGAATATGGCTATGGGGGCATACCGAACTTTGGTAGAGCCTTGGCGGTACTAATGGGAGGATTTGCAGTAGGAGGTATAATGAATCGTATAATAATACGCTCCTTTGGTGTGGTTGGTGAAATAATTGAGGCTAGTGGAGAGGCCAAGACAATAGCAAATGATGTTATAGTTCAAGAGCCTGTTATAGGCATATTAGTGCTTATTACTTCATTAGCTTTGGCAGCCATTATAGGAGGGGTATCAGGAGCCTTGTTTATCCTCCCAAGCGCAAAGTTATCAGAGGATTACTTGGCGATAACACTTTTAGCGATAAGCGAAGTTGCCGCTTTGGTTTCCTATTATAATGTGAGCTTGATTGGTGGATATTATGGAGTAACGACGCCTGATGTCCTGGCTTTCATTCCTGGGGAGTTTAGACTACTAGCATTCACCATAATAGCGCTAATAATAGCTGTTGGAGTATACTTAATTTCTGAGAAACTTCTTAACTCGCCTTATGGAAGAGTTCTAAGATCGATTAGAGAAAATGAAGATGTAGCTAGGGCCTATGGAAAGAATGTCATGAAGATCAGGGTCAAAACAGTGGCTCTGGGGTCCTCGATAGCTGCATTGGCCGGTGCTCTCTATTCGCTCTATTCTGTTAATGTAATCGCTACTAGCTTTGGTAGAGTTGAATGGACTTTCTATCCGATTCTGATGGTTCTCTTGGGAGGAGCTGGAAATAATTTGGGTGTCTTATTAGGCGCTTTTTCTTTTGTGGCAGCTAGGATCTTATTGATAACTTATAAATTCGAAATAACCTCGATGTTAGGGCTACCATTTGAGGCCGTATGGCTTGAGTACATCCTATTCGGCGTTGTGATGATATTAATACTGACTTACAGGCCAAGGGGGCTATTGAGAGAGAAGCCAATATTTACTAAGCCAATAAGAATGGCAGTTGATGTTAGAAAAAAATCGGCTAAATAAATATATAGGCACAAGTTTTAGATTTTCTTAAATTCAACTAAATAATTTTCAGAATCAATCTGTTCTATGTTTTTGATAGTTATTTTTAGTCCAACATTTTCGGCCTCGATGATAAAGTCCTCGAAATAATCTACTAGTCCACAACTTTCACAAAATGTTCCGCTAAATCGGATTAAGGCTTTATCATCATCGGTCTTAACCAAATTTGCTATTGCCTCAGGACTTCTCATTCTATTATATTCACTGATCAAACTTGAGATTAATTTAGTATTCATTTTTTGTGCCGCTCATTTTAAAATAAATATGATTAGCATTCTCGGTTAAATACTATAGAAGTTCATTCGAAGCCATTGTGATAGCCTCTTCAACTGAATTTGCAGATTCTACCTTCTTTCCATCAATAACGGATCCCGCCATTTTTTCGGCAACGCCGCCCGAGGATCTAATCGCTATCACTTTTTTACCAGCCTTTAATGCTAGTCCAACCTCTGAAAGGGTCCCAGCGCCTCCATGAACTGCAATTACAACATCTGCAGATCTCACGTTAATCACGTTTCTTCCATCTCCCATGTTAGTGACTATTCTAATATCGACGTATGGGTTTGCCTCTTTTTCCAGCCCGGGTAGAATTCCCACCGTTAAGCCCCCATTTTTCTTTGCGCCTTTACAGGCTGCTTCCATCACTCCTCCTCTTCCACCTGTAATAAGTATAGCTCCGATACGGGCGATACCTCTCCCCAACTCTTCAGCCATTTCATGGACTATTGGGGAAATTGGAGCGTCGCTCCCAATAACAGATACCTGCTTCATATCTTTAACCCTCTCAATTTATTCTAAACATCGATAATATGTAGGTTTATAACTCTTCATTCATAACACGAGTCATATCTTCCTCAGCCTTGGATTAAATATCTCGTCCAATCCTTGACTTATGGCTGTAAAGGCCAAAATTGTAATGATTATGCATATTCCTGGGGGTAGAAAATACCAGTAGGCCCCGATCGTGAATGCTCCAAATTTGAATGCGAAGAATAGGATTGAACCCCAACTAATCTGAGAGAGGTCTCCTAATCCTAAAAAGCTTAAGAAAGCTTCAGCCGTTATGGCTAAAACAATGCTTAATATGAATTGTGCTCCTAGAAGAGGTAAAACCTCTGGAAGAATATATCTTCTAAGTATGCGACCATCGGTACAACCAATAGTTTGGGCCCTATAAACAAAAGCCCTCTCCCTTACTGAGAGTGTCTGGGATCTTACTATTCTTGCAGTCTGAGTCCAGCCCGTTAATCCGATCGCCAATGCAACATTCCAAATGCTCGGTTTTAGGGTTGCTGCAAGTACGATCATTAGTGGAACGGTTGGTAAAACGAGGAAGATGTCAGTTATTCTCATTAAAAACTCTCCTTTAAGACCTCTGTAGAATCCAGAGACCAATCCGACTAATGTGCCCAGACCGACAGCTGTGAGAGCTGCTAATAGGCCGATCAGGAGTGACGTTCTAGTTCCATAAATTATTAAGCTCATTAGGTCTTTCCCCTCATCATCAGTTCCTAAAGGATGTTTGAGGCTGGGAGGACTATAGTGGGTTTCTGGCGGTCCACGTATTTGTGGATCATAAGGGCTGAAGATACTGGGGAAGATAGATATGATAAATAACCCAGTAATGATTAAGAGACCGATTAACGCGATTTTATTCTGAATGAATAGGGACCAGTTTTCAAGGAATCTTTCTCTAGTGATCTGAATTCTTTTCAAGAGTGTGTTGTAGTTATCATCCTTCAATATCTGACCCTCGGGTCTAGGACCGCATACAATATATCTGCAACAAAATTTGCGAGTATCATAAATATGGCGAAGAAAACAAAAGTTCCTTGGAGAATCGGAAAGTCTCTATAAAAGATAGATTCGAATACAAGTCGTCCAACTCCTGGCCAGTTAAAGACCGTTTCAATAGATATCGTCCCAAGAACCACCCATCCAATATTGATGGCAACAATAGATATAGTGGGAAGAGCAGCATTTTTTAGCGCATGACTTTTTAGAATCTGTAAGTCTGTTAATCCCTTTGCTTTTGCGGTTAAAATGTAATCTTCAGTCATTACGCCTGTTAGCGTATTTCTCATAATCAAAGCATATTGACCAGCAAAACCTAGGGAATATGTCAGTAAAGGCAGCATTAGATGTCTCAAAAAATCAGCTAACCTAGTAAGATCATCAGCGTCTGCGAGTCTGGCGCTTAACATGCCTCCGGTAGGGAATATCGGAATATTGATCGCCAGAATGTAGATAAGGACCATTCCTATCCAGAATGATGGCATCGAGTAGAACAAAAGAGAGAATATTATAGCAGCGCGGTCTTGCTTCTTTCCTCGAAACCATCCAGCAACAACTCCTAAAGCCAGTCCTAATAGAATCGATAAAAAAGTACCAGTTCCCACTAGGATCAGTGTGTTTACGAGCCTATTGAAGAAGAGTTCGGTAACTGGGATTCTGTAAAAGAAAGATGTACCAAAATCGAAGCGTATGATGTTCCATAGGTAGATGAAATATTGTTGGTAGAGCGGACGATCTAATCCAAATGTAATCCTTAATCCCTCAATCTCTTCGGCTGTTAAGCTCTGAGCACCTAGTCTAATTAGAAGTGCCACTGGATCGCCTGGGACAATGCGGAAAAGAAAAAAAACTATGGTTAAAGCGGCAAAAAAGGTTGCAATCGATTGTAATGCTCTTGAGAGCAAATATGCTTTTAATTCCAAATATTCAACCTTTTTTCTTGTGTTGTTGATCTTGCTAATTATATTAAGCTTTGACGAAATATAAAATGGACAGTGTAAACTTTTTTTGATAATGCTGTGAACTTATGTTTAATTAAAAAAAAAGATTATTGATCGGAAAAATTATATAACTAAGAAAAAAAATTAGATCATATTCCTATGATCAATCGAGTACCACAATCCAAAATTTCGGAATTGACGCCCATCGCTCTTTTAACAATTTTAATAATTGGCATTTTTTGCTCTTCATTCTCTCCACTTGTCTATGCTCAGAATGAAGATATATTCTTCGTCATGGGAACTCTTGGAAGCATCCAGCTAAATCCTATGATTGGTTATTCATATGGGCTTTATAGAAGCGTCCTTTATACTACCCTATTCAGATTGGACGAGAATCTAGAACCTCAACCTTGGCTGGCAACAGACTTTGAGAGGACTGATCCCAACGCTTGGAGAGTGAAAATCAGGGAGGATGCGAAATGGCACGATGGTGAACCCATTACATCCGCTGATGTGAAATTCACTTTAGAGTTGATTGGTGAAGCTGGAGGCGTCATGTCGAGATTTGTAAAAGGAATATCGGAAGTGGAAACACAGAACGATTATGTATTAATGGTAAAGACTGAACAACCAACACTCCTTGCTCCTTGGCTTACTTCAATTTACATATTACCAAAACATTATTGGGAAGCTAATGGAGCAATTGGAGGAAAAGCACTTGAGTTTGCTAATGTTCCTCCAATAGGATCTGGCCCATTTAAGTTCGTAGACTGGAAACCTGGAGAGAAAGTTGAGTTCGAAGCCTTTAATGATTTCTTCTTAGGGCGACCTAAGATTGATAAATTGATCTGGCAAATTTTTGCATCTCCGGAACCAATGATCGCCGCTCTAAAGACTGGTGAGATTGATGCAGCTGATCAGATTCCAATAAAATTCCTAAGAGACCTAGAGCAGATTGAAGGAATCAAAACAGAGGTAATACCAAATTCAGCGTTATATGACATTTACATTAATCAAGCCCCATCCGATGAGAGAAAAGGTCATCCAGCATTACTGGACTTAAATGTAAGGCAAGCAATTTTCCATTCAATAGATAAAGAATATATAAATGAGCAAGTTTATGACAGTCGCTTCTTCCCTGCGTTGAGCATTATGCCCGAAATAAGATCGAAATATTATTGTGATGATTGTCTGAAGATTAATCCCAAATTCGATTTAGAGAAAGCTACTCAAATACTTGATGAAGCTGGATATATGGATTTAAATGGTGATGGGATACGGGAGGGTCCAAAAAATGGACTTCCACTTAATTTCCGTTGGTGGACAGCAAGCGATCAACCGGAGGGTGTGAGGATCGGTGAAATAATGAAGGAATGGTTCCAAGAGGTTGGAATGGATCTATCCGAAATTAAAGTCGTAGAAGGGGGCTCTCTTTGGGATTCAATAACGGTTCAGTTTGACTATGACTTGGTATACTGGAGTTGGAGCGTTCAGGATGAAAGTTCTATTCTTTACGTTTTCACCAGCGGTGCCTCTGGCGAACCAGTTTATTTTAGCAGTAGCCAATATAGAAACCCAGAATTTGACGAGCTTTATCAAAAACAACTGCTTGCTCAGAATGAGGAAGAGAGAGTAGAGGCAATCAAAACTGCTCAGAAACATATTATCGAGAATGCAGTTGAACTAGTCTTAGTTTATCCGGGAGTGGTATCTGCATGGTGGGATAGCAAATGGATAGGAACGGTTTCTGAGCCAACTGGATCATTTCACTATGGCAATCTTAATTCTCAGATGTTCCTTGATATTAAACCGGTCGGAATAGGTCCCCCCCTAAGACCATACGGAATATCTTATGTCTCTTTTATACTATCGATTGCTGTAGTAGTTCTAATAGCGATAGCAGTTCTATACATACTTATGCGAAAAAGAAAGCGTTAATTACGCAACCTTCAAAACGCGATTTGTGTCGGAGGTCCTTATACTTATGGCGCTTCTTGAAATCCAAAATTTAGGGGTTCATTATGCTACAATGAAGGGGCCGGTAAAAGCTGTTGATATGGTTTCAATCCCTATTGAGACGGGTAACATATTGGGGATAGCTGGGGAGTCAGGTTGCGGAAAAACTACATTGGCCCTTTCTCTCATGAGACTACTTCCGACTAATGCAAATATAGTTTCAGGAAAAATACTCCTTGAGAAAGTAGACTTAACGAAGATGAGCGAGAATGAATTGCAGAAAATTAGATGGAAGGAAGTATCGATGGTTTTCCAAAATTCGATGAACGCTTTGAATCCGGTTAAGACAATTGAAGAACAGCTCGCTGAGCCTATTATGATTCATGAGACTCCCGAAATGAGTCGGATTTCATCACGAGTAAAGGGACTTCTTGAAACGGTAGGAATCGATCCTTCAAGGAGAAAAAATTACCCTCATGAATTTAGTGGAGGTATGAGACAGAGGGTTTTGATTGCTATGTCCATTGCCTGTAATCCTAAGGTCGTCATTGCGGATGAACCCGTAACTGCACTTGATGTCATGATTCAAGCACAAATCATGGAGTTGATGAAGAAGTTACAAAAAGAGTTAAAGCTATCGATTATTTTGATTAGCCATGATCTCTCGATAATAGCGGAAGTATGTGAAAAAGTGGCAATCATGTATGCTGGAAAGATAGTGGAGCATGGAAAAGTAGCGACGATCTTCGAGGATCCATTGCATCCATATACTCAACGTTTAATCAATGCATTTCCAAGCATAGTTGGACCATTGGGTACTATGGAGTCAATTCAAGGCAATCCACCAGACTTGATAAATCCCCCAGAAGGATGTAGATTTTATCCAAGATGTTTTATAGCAACACCCATATGTCAGAAATTAGAACCTAAGCTCATGGAGTTTGGGAAAAGTCACTATGCAGCCTGCCATGCATTGTAGAGATCCTCGTATCAATCCTGGAGAGGTTCTATTAGATATCAAAAACTTGACTGTGAAATTTCCTGTTAGAACTAGTTTCTTATCAACTCTTCTCTCAAAAGATATTGCTTATGTTCATGCAATCGATAAAGTGAGTTTTCGGATTCAAAGTGGAGAGATTTTCTGTCTTGTTGGGGAAAGTGGTAGCGGAAAGACAACCCTGGCCAAAACTATAGTCAATCTTTTAAAACCAACATCAGGAAGTTTGATCTTTAATGGAAAGAACTTGGATTTACTTTCGAAGCAAGAGATGAGAGAACTTAGACGCGAAATTCAAATGATTTTCCAAGATCCATATGCATCACTAAATCCTCATATGACCGTATTTGATGAAGTCTTAGAACCAATTATTGTTAATGATTTTGTGGAAGGAACTGACGAAAGAGAAAAACTTGTTTTTGAAGCGTTGAGCGATGTCGAACTTAAACCTCCTGAGATCTTTTTCAATAAATATCCCCACCAGCTAAGTGGAGGTCAAAGGCAACGCGTTGCCATAGCAACGGCACTTGTTCTCAAACCAAAATTCATTATTGCTGACGAGCCTGTCTCGATGCTTGACGCATCTGTACGTTCAGAGGTTCTAAATCTTATGATTAATTTAAAGAAAAAACTTAATCTAACCTACCTCTTCATAACCCATGACCTTGCTGTAGCTAGAAACATTGGTGATAGAATTGCAGTTATTTATCTTGGCAGGATCTTGGAGATGGGGAATGTAAGAGAGGTAATAGAGAAGCCTCTAAATCCTTATACTAAGGCCTTGATTTCTGTTGTACCGTTACCTAAACCTCGCCCTAATCGAAAGAAGACTCTTCTCAGGGGTGAGATACCGAGTGCTATCGATTTACCTTCTGGATGTAGATTTAATAATAGATGCCCAATGGTTGAGAATAAGTGTAAGGAAGAAGAACCTATCCTCCGAGAGATAACACCTAATCATTATTCGGCATGTCATTTTGCGGAGCGTTTAGTTGCTCATTAAGAGAAGCCTGCAATTCCATATTGTATTTAAAAATTAAAGATTAACCTGAAAATTCAAACCTCAAATATTTAGTAGATTCTCTGAATCTATTGAATAGATCTTGCTTATCTCTTCCCCCAAGATTTATTACGCAATATCGAAAACTTCCCATGTCCTGTAATCCATTAGATAATCTAGCCCCCTTCTTGCCAAATATTTCAACTCTGGCATCAGGGTTTTTCTTCTTAAAAGAATCAAGTTCTTGTTTTGAGGGTAATTTCTTAATTTCCTTATCTTTGAAAGTACGAAGTACAAAACTTGCCGCAGTTTTATACTTGCCAGCATTCTCTTTAGATATTGGCTCTTTTCCTAAAGAAAGAGCTAATTGTATTTCGTATGTATTTACGCCGTTTACTTTCTCCATAATGTCTGCAAATTGTGAACACATTCTTGGATTGATTTCAATTATATGAATTGCATTAGTTATGGGATTATATATCATCTCGATATTGAATAGACCTCCATCAAAATTTATGTCCCGAATTATTTTTTTTGCTATATCGATCATCCTTTTTTGGATCTCTCCATCTAGTTTAGATGGATAATCAAATCTTTGGAAGCTTATGGTTTTTGGGTACATTATAGAGTCAACTATTCCGATGATCTCGATCTTATCGTTATAAGAATAACCTTCTACGGTTACTTGACAACCTTCTAATAATTTTTCTGCTATCAGATAATTTGCATTTAATTCAAATCGACTATGCTTTTCTAATAATTGGTTGAGTGGAACTACAAATCTTGATAAATGATTCTTTGATAATTCAACAAACTTTCTAAATTCTTCTGAATTATTAACCCTGCTCGCAAAAATAGAAAAAAATGATTTAACAGGTTTTATGAAAAAAGGAAAATCAAAAGGCACCTTTAAGTTACTTTCATAAGGATTAATCAATTTAAATTCAGGTACTGCTTCCGGAACAGATCTAAGTTGAGCCTGCCTTGAATAATATTTATGCTGACATAAGAGAACCTTTTCTGGTTCTACTCCTGGGAGACCAATATCCTTTGATAAGATAGCTGATATAATTGATCCGGGGTAATCATGTGTGCCCATCACCCCATCAATTTCTTTCTTTTCTAGATCTTCTAAAGCGCGCTTTAAAAACAAGAGTGCGTCGAATTTGTGTAGATAATTCCTAGGGTTGTCCCCATAAAAGTTATAATGGTATTTTGATCTCGATTCTAATCTGTTAAGTTCCCTCACATCTCTTTCGGTTGGGCAAACCACAGCAATAGTCTTCATGCTCTAGAATTATATGATCCTTGAATGATATATTATGTATGATGCCAACTTCAGGATACTGTAAAATCGGAGTTATAATGCTTTGAATATGTGGCACACTTCTATCACGATTGCTATCATTTTAGCACTTTTACATATTATTGGTGAAATTTTTTCTAAGCATATCGAACGTTATCATATAAAGCTCTTAAGTTTTGGATCAGGATTTATAGCCGGTACCCTCTTCCTTGAGATAATACCCTACGTTGTTAGAGGTGAAATCCACTTAGGGCATTATATCTACATCTTCTTTTTTGCAGGATTTGTTCTAATCCATGTTCTGGAAAAGATATTCTACCAAAAAGCCTCTGGTAAAACTGAGTTTGTGATGGACATAATCCGATTTCAGACTTTAGGCTTACTCGCCTATGGGCTGCTTATTGGGGTAATTATAGTAGTTTTTGTCGAAGCTTACGGGGATATTGCCTATTTAATCCTTGCTCCATTCTATGTGCGAACTTTTACAATTTCTGTTTTTTCGAAACATATTATCGAAAAAATCGGCAGTGTAGTATACCGAATATTGGGATCCGTAGGTCCAATAATTGGGGTTATTGTTAGCTTGTTTTTAATTACAGATAAAGAAACACTTTTTCTTGTCCTCTCAATATCAGTAGGTGCAATTCTATATATAGTAGTAAGAGACATGATCCCTCTTGGAAGAGAGGGAAAACCAATCTTTTTTGTATTAGGCGCATTAATTGCTGTTTTAGTAACCCTTATCTTCGGGACACTGTGAAGTTCGCGCCATTTTTTTCAAATATAGGGTTGAAAATTATGGGATTGATGAAAATGGAGCAAAAATCTAAGGAACCATTGGCACTTGGTGTTGATTTAGGAGGAACTAAGGTTAAGACAGCATTAGTTGACGCTAATGGCATAATTTTATCCGTCCATAAATATCCAACTAATACAGAAAAAGGCGCTGATGGAAATATTGAAGATATATTGAAATGCATAGATGGCTGCCTTCAAAAAACCAGGCAAAAGGCAAAAGCACTCGGAATAGGCATCGCAGCTCAAGTCGATTCAAAAGGTGTAGTATGCAACGCGACTAACTTGAGATGGCGAAATGTTCCATTAAGAAAAATACTTGAAGAAAAATTAAAAATTCCTGTATCGGTTCTTAACGACGTGAAAGCTGCTACATGGGGAGAATGGCGTTATGGCTCAGGAAAGAATGTAGATGATCTGGTCGTTCTTTTTATTGGAACAGGAGTGGGTGGGGGCATCATAAGTGGTGGGCGAATGATAATTGGTTGTAATAATAATGGTGGCGAATTAGGTCACATTACTATAGTTACAGATGGCCGAAAATGTCACTGCCCTAATAATGGTTGTTTAGAAGCATATACCGGAGGTTGGGCTATTGCCGAAAGAGCTCAAGAAGCTGTACGTGCTGATACAACAAAAGACCGGCGCCTTTTATCCCTAGCAGAGAGAATTGAAAATATCACAGCTAAGACAGTAGCTCAGGCCTATCATGAGAAAGATCCTTTGGCTATTCAATTGATTAAGGAAACTGGACAATACCTTGGTGCTGGGGTTGTTAGCATAGTAAATGCACTAAATCCATGCATTCTCACTCTTGGAGGTGGCGTCATTGAGGGCATCCCACAGTTAATTAATTTTGCGGAAGAGGTTGCAAGAAAGAAAGCTATGACATTAGCTTTGAAAGATATAATAATTACCAAAGCAGCGCTTGGCAGTAATGCCGGCGTTATTGGTGCGGCAACTTTTGCTCAAAGCAAAATTAGGAAAATTTTGTAAATGAAACATTCTAAAAAGTCATCATATGATTTTTTTTAAGCGCCGACACCTTAATCACAATATAGTGTAATGTGATCGCTTATGAAGAATTTAGATGAACTTTGTGTGAACACTATTCGGTTTTTAGCTGTGGACGCTGTTGAAAAAGCAAAATCTGGCCATCCTGGTTTGCCGCTTGGCGCAGCACCAATGGCATATATTTTATGGGATCGATTTTTGCGTCATAATCCAAATAATCCTCATTGGATCAATCGCGATCGTTTTATTCTCTCAGCGGGTCACGGTTCAGCATTACTTTACTCACTCCTCCATCTTTATGGTTATGACCTGCCTTTAAAAGAAATGAAAAAATTCCGTCAGTGGAAGAGTAAGACTCCAGGTCATCCAGAATATGGCTTGACGCCAGGTGTGGAAGTTACTACTGGCCCTTTAGGGCAAGGTTTTGCCATGGGTATTGGAATGGCAATGGCTGAAAGCTTTCTATCTAATTGCTTCAATCATCCTAATTTCAATGTAATAGATCATTATACATACGCTATCGTTTCGGATGGCGATCTTATGGAAGGTGTAAGTTCAGAGGCGGCATCCCTTGCAGCCACTCTGCGGTTGGGTAAGGTGATTTATCTATATGATGATAACCATATCTCGATCGAGGGCGAAACTGACATTGCGTTTACTGAGAATGTCCAGCAAAGGTTTGAAGCCTACGGGTGGCACGTCCTTCAAGTTCCTGATGGAAATGACCTTCAAAAGATCGATGAGGCCATCCAGAAAGCTCAAGCAAAAAAGGACATGCCTACAATAATCATTGTTAGAACACATATCGGTTATGGAAGTCCAAAACAAGATACTGCAGAGGTTCATGGCGAACCATTGGGCCAAGAGAGTCTGTTAGCAACAAAGAAATTTTTGGATTGGCCATCCGAACCGAATTTCTATATTCCTGAAGAGGCATTAAATCATTTTCGCATAGCTGTTGAAAAAGGCAAGAGATTAGAAGATGGATGGTTAACTTTACTGGATGAGTATAAAAAAGGAGAGCCAGAGCTAGCTGCTCAATTCGAACAGATGTTGAAAGGCAAACTTCCTGTTAAATGGAAAAGCTACTTGCCTATATTCGGCCAAAAAGATGGACCAATGGCAACGCGTAGTGCCTCAGGCAAAGTGATGAATGTACTTAGTCAGAAACTACATTCATTAGGCAAAGCATCACATCACTTCTTAGTAGGAGGTTCAGCCGATCTTGCACCTTCCACAAAAACAATTCTTATGGGATATGGAGACTTTGGTTATGGTAAATATTGTGCTCATAATCTTCACTTTGGCGTTCGTGAGCATGCTATGGGAGCTATTGCTAATGGTTTGGCCCTTCATAGCAATTTCATCCCATATACCGCCACTTTTTTGGTCTTTTCAGATTATATGCGTCCAGCAATTCGTTTCGCCGCATTAATGAAAGCCCACGTAATCTTCATATTTACTCACGATAGTATAGGCCTTGGAGAAGATGGTCCAACCCATCAGCCTATTGAACAATTAATGAGTTTAAGGACTATTCCGGGACTAACTGTGATTAGACCTGCTGATGCTAATGAAGCATCAGTTGCCTGGGGAATAGCTATTGAACGTAAAGGTCCCACAGCCTTACTCTTTACTCGCCAAAAATTACCTATTCTTGACCCTGAACGTTATCCAATTAAAGAAGGAGTTCCTAGAGGCGGTTATATATTAACTGAGGCTAACGGTAAAAATCCAGAAATCATATTATTGGCCACAGGATCAGAAGTACATTTGGCTTTATCTTCGAGTGAAGCTTTAGTAAAAGAAGGAATTAAAACAAGAGTAGTCTCTATGCCTTCATGGGAAATTTTTGAAGAGCAATCAAAAGATTATAGAAATCAAGTGCTCCAGCCAGATCCACCTAAACTCTCAATTGAAGCAGGAGTTACGTTAGGGTGGGGCAAATATATAGGAAAGAAGGGCAAAGCAATAGGATTAAATCGATTCGGCGCTTCTGCTCCAGGCGATATTGTCTATGAAAAACTCGGTTTCAATGTTGGCAACATAGTAAAACATTCTTTAGAATTGTTAAATAAGTAAGCAGAATGGCAATCGTAAGGTGGGAAAATGAACACTTTGAAAGAACTATTAAAATACGGTCAATCCTTTTGGTTGGATTATATTAGAAGAAGTCTAATTACTAGTGGCGAACTAAGACGAATGGTAGAAGAAGATGGATTACGCGGAATTACAAGTAATCCTACGATCTTTCAAAAAGCAATTGCTGGAAGTCCAGACTATGACGAGATATTGCGCGACTCCGTGAAAGCCGATCCTCATATGGATGTTCGTAATCTCTTTGAGAAATTATCAATTGGGGACATCCAATTAGCGGCTGATATATTAAGACCTGTCTACGAAGAATCAAAAGGTATCGATGGCTTTGTCAGCCTAGAATTGCCACCCCATCTCGCTCGTGATGCCCAAGGGAGCATTATGAAAGCTCGCCGATTGTGGACAGTGATTAAACGTCCTAATATAATGCTTAAAGTTCCAGCAACTCGAGAAGGGCTCCGAGTTATCGAGACTCTTATTGCTGAAGGTATTAATGTAAACGTAACTCTAATTTTCTCTTTATCTCATTATGAGTCAGTGGCTAATGCATACATACGAGGGTTGGAGCGCTGCAAAACGCCTCAGAAAATAGCCTCAGTAGCATCCTTCTTTTTGAGCAGAATTGATACGGCTGTTGATAAGAAATTAAAAGAGATAGGTACTCCAGAAGCTCTCGGACTTCAAGGGAAAATTGCCGTCGCAAATGCAAAGATGGCTTATAAACGCTTTAAGGAAATATTTAGGGGTAATCGATGGGATCAACTATCGAAACTCGGTGCTAGGGTTCAACGAGTTTTATGGGCAAGCACCAGTACAAAAAATCCTTCATATTCGGATTTATTATACGTTGAAGAGATCATTGGTCCCGATACGGTCAATAGTATGCCTCCAGTGACGCTTAATTCGTTTCGAGACCACGGTCGATTGAACGCTTCATTAGAAGCAGGAGTGGAAGAGGCGGACGAATCTCTTAAACGATTGGCAAAATTGGGAGTAGAATTAAACGCCATTACTGAGAAATTGCAAGTAGATGGAGTAGATGCTTTTTCAGAATCATTCAATGATCTAATGGCTACACTAGATAAGAAACGTCAAGCTATACTGCGGGGTCAAGAAGATATTCGGATCTTAAAACTAGGGAAATATCAAGAACAAGCAGCTAAAAGATTGGATCAACTGAAGAAAACGCACTTCATTCGAAGAATCTGGAAAAAAGACTATACTTTATGGTCCTCAAAATCTGTACCGGAAATAACCGATCGATTAGGTTGGCTTTCCCTTCCTGAGATAATGCATGATCAACTTGATGATTTTGTATCGTTCGCTGAGGAAATACGATCTCAAGGATTTAAGCACGCAGTATTGCTTGGAATGGGAGGTTCAAGCTTGGCTCCAGAAATCTTTCAAAAAATATTTGGAAATAAAAAGGGCTATCTAGAATTAATAGTTCTTGACAGTACCCATCCTTCTGCAATAATCGCATTGGAGAATAAAATTGATCTTCGATATACTCTCTTCATAGTATCGAGTAAATCTGGAACAACTACAGAGACCCTTTCTTTATTTCAATATTTCTGGAAGGAAGTAGGTCAAGTTAGCTCGAATTGCGGCCATCATTTTATTGCTATTACTGATCCGGATACACCATTAGTAAACTTGGCAAAAGAAAGAGGATTTCTTCGAGTTTTCCAGGCTAATCCTGATGTAGGTGGGCGATACTCAGCTCTTACAGCCTTTGGATTATTGCCTGCCTCACTTATAGGAATGGATGTACATCAATTCCTTGACCGGGCCTGGATCATGTCTGAAAGTTGTGCTTTCTGTGCATCCTCCGATGAAGCATCTGGCTTAATTATTGGTGCTGCATTAGGTGAGCTTACGAAAATTGGAAGAGATAAAGTAACCTTCATGACCTCACCATCTATTAGCAGCTTTCCTGACTGGATTGAACAGATTATCGCAGAAAGTACGGGAAAAGATGGCAAAGGAATAGTTCCAATCATATATGAGCCTTTGACTCTGCTTGAAAATTATGGAGAGGATCGATTATTCATAAACTTCTTCATCGAGAGCGATGACAATGCTGAACTTGAAAAACTAACGCAAGCTTTGGAAGCTGAAGGCCATCCAATAATCAATATCAAATTGGCCGATAAACTGGATCTAAGTCAAGAAATTTACAGTTGGGAGTTAGCGATCGCAACAGCTGGATCAATAATCGGCATTCATCCCTTTAATCAACCTGATGTTCAAATGGCTAAAGATCTGGCCAAAAAAATGATGAAAAAAGCAGAAGAAGAAATTGAGGATGAAGAAGATGTAGAAACAATGTCGATTGAAGATCAAGACGCGTTGGTGTGGGCTATAAAAGAATGGATTCACCAGGCTAAAAAAGGAGACTATATGGCCATACAAGCTTATCTGTCGCCCAATCCCATGATTACAAAAGCTCTACAAAAGCTACGTCTTGAACTCCTGAACCGTCTCCAATTAGCGACTACGTTGGGCTATGGTCCACGCTTCTTACATTCTACTGGGCAGTTGCATAAAGGAGGTCCTAATAGTGGCCTCTTTATTCAATTAATTGATGAACCAGAAAAAGATCTAGATGTGCCTGAGACGGACTATACTTTTGGCACTTTAATTAAGGCTCAATCTTTGGGAGACTACAAAGTTTTGAAACAACTAGGCCGTAGAGTCCTAAGAATTAATTTGGGAAAGGATACGATGGGCGGCCTTTCATTATTGAATAAGTTGATAAAAGAATAATTTCTTTCTAAAAAATTGAGGGAAAAAAATGAAGTTAGGAATGATCGGCCTAGGAAGAATGGGATCCAATATGACTTTGCGCCTCATAAAAGGAGGCCATAAAGTAGTGGGCTATGCTCGTACTGCAAAGACTGTTGACCGTATCGTGGAAAAGGGCGCCATAGGCGCATATTCCTTAGAAGAATTAGTTCAAAAATTGACTTCGCCAAGAGTGATCTGGTTGATGATTCCCGCAGGAGATCCTGTGGATAAAACCATTCAGGCATTATTGTCCAAATTAGAAAAAGGAGATATAATCATTGATGGAGGAAATTCCAACTATAAGGATACAATGCGTCGTACCACTATGATTAAAGAAAAAGAAATACATTTTGTAGATGTTGGTACGAGTGGCGGGATATGGGGACTTGAGGAAGGTTACTGTTTAATGATTGGAGGCGAAAAAGAAGTTGTGGAATACCTCGGCCCTATCTTTAGAACTTTGGCTCCTGATTCAGAAAAAGGTTGGGGGCATGTCGGACCAAATGGGGCTGGTCACTTGGTGAAGATGATACACAATGGTATAGAGTACGGTCTAATGCAAGCCTATTCGGAGGGCTTCTCATTATTGAATCGTAAAAAGGATTTCAACTTAGATCTTCACAAAATAGCGGAGATCTGGCGTCATGGCAGTGTTATTAGATCCTGGCTTTTGGATTTGGTCGCTAGAGCTCTGGCCGAAGATTCAGAATTACGTGATATAGAGCCATTTGTAGAGGATTCTGGAGAAGGACGTTGGACCGTTTTTGAGGCAATCGATCAAGATGTTGCGGCCCCAGTAATAACCCTATCATTATTACAGCGCTTACACTCCCGTGATAAGGAATCTTTTTCAGATAGATTATTGGCCGCTATGCGTTATCAATTCGGTGGACACCCGATCAAAAGGAAGGAGTAAAGTTGGCAATAAGCAAGATTGAACCGCACATTTATGTAATTTTTGGTGCAACAGGGAATCTTGCACGTCGAAAATTATTTCCTGCGTTATACCACCTATCCGCAAAAGGAGAATTAAAAGGAAAAAATAAAATTCTGGGTGTTGCGAGGGGGGATTTGGACGACCATAAATATCGAATTTTGGCGCGTGATATGTTGAAATCAGCTGGGTTGCCAATTGATAATAAAATATACTCTCCTTGGTGCGAATCTTGTCTAAATTATCACTCGATCGATAAAGGAGACTCAAAAGACTATGAAAAGTTAGCAGCAAGAATAGAATCAATAGAGCAAGAAAATGACATGCCAGGTAACAGAGTTTTCAATATTGCAGTCCCTCCTAGTGTATTCCCAAAAGCAGTCATGGGTCTTGGGGAAGCTGGGCTTAATAAGAGTCCTGGCTGGACACGATTGGTGGTCGAAAAGCCTTTCGGGAGCGATCTTTCCTCGGCTAAAGAGCTGAATAATCTAGTTCACAAATATTTTGAAGAGTCTCAGATCTATCGTATTGACCATTTCTTAGGAAAGGAAACAGTCCAGAATCTTTTGGTTTTCCGTTTTGCTAATGCTTTTTTTGAACATTTGTGGAGTCGTGAACACATCGAGAGTGTGGAGATCACTGTGGCAGAGAATTTGGGAATCGAAGGGAGATCTAACTACTATGAGCAGACTGGAGCTTTGCGGGATATGGTACAAAATCATCTGACTCAAATTCTGACTATGGTGGCTATGGAGATACCAATAGCTTTTGAAGCAGAAGCTCTTCGGAACGAGAAAGTAAAAGTTCTGCGTCAGATCGCCCCAATTCTAACTAAAAACATTATATATGGACAATATATTAAGGGAAAGATTGATGGAAAGGAAGTTGTAGGATATAGGGAAGAGTCGGGCATATCTACTAATTCAAAAATAGAAACTTTCGTGGCTCTAAAGTTGGAAGTAAATAACTGGCGTTGGAAAGGCGTCCCTTTTTATCTTCGAACAGGTAAGCGAATGCCCAAAAGACTTACTCAAATAATTATAAAATTTCATTGCGCCCCTATCTCGATCTTCAAACCCTTCGAGTCAACCTGTGCACTAGAGCCAAATGCTTTAATCATTACACTTCAGCCCTATGAAGGATTTGATATGAAATTCCAAGTAAAATCAATAGGTCAGCCTCTTACACTTACAACTCAGCAGTTACGATTTCGTTATTCCGAAACTTTTGGGGCACTTCCAGATGCTTATGAGACTTTGCTCTTAGATGTTATAAAAGGCGATCAAACCCTTTTTGTTAGATACGATGAAGTAGAAGCTTCTTGGCAACTTTACAATCCTGTCCTAGGAAAAAAAATTCCATTAAAAAATTATTCAGCAGGAACATGGGGGCCAACTGAAGCAGATCATTTTTTCTCTTTGGAAGAGAAACGATGACAGGGAAAAAAGGGTCGGAAGTATTTTTTTTCTCGAATTTAGATAGAGCAAGTAGGGCAATCGCCAAATACCTTATCCAAATGATTTTAGAGGCTACCGTTAGAAAAAAACAATTCAATCTTGCCGTTGCAGGTGGTGATACTCCAAGGCATTTATACAGTCTTTTAGCTAGCAAATTCTCGGATCAGATACCTTGGAATCTTGTTCATATCTTCTGGAGCGACGAACGCTATGTGCCAAAAGAGAGCCGCTATAATAACTATGCAATGGTCTTGGGCGCATTAATTTCGAAGATTCCAATCCCTAATCCAAATATTCATCGGATTATTACCGAATTAGAACCTCCTGAGAAGGCCGCTTCATCTTATGAAAAATTGTTACGTAAATATTTTTCAGACAAGGCAGCTTATACCTTTGACCTCTTACTTTTAGGTATGGGTGAAGATGGCCATATAGCCTCACTTTTTCCTCACTCAGCTGAATTGATGGAAAAAGAACGGTGGGTGGTATCTGTTAATGCTCCTTCTGCTATTTACCCAAGGAAGAGAATTACACTTACTCTTCCTATTATCAATAAGGCTAAATCCATTTTTTTCCTTGTATCCGGAACCAAAAAGAAAGACATTGTCAATTCTATTCAGAAAGATCATAAGATCGCTAGAAAGATCTATCCTGCTGCCATGGTAAGTTCAATTAACAAACTAATTTGGTTTGTTGTAAACGATTTGCCATTAATCGCTAATATAGAAAAACCTCAATAACTCAAGAAGAGGTTTATGAAAATTAGTAATTGTTTAGAATAAGATTGACTCTAGGAAGTTACTGTATCCACTAATTCCTTTATTGCCTTGTCTACATCATCGCTCTTGAATATATACGAACCAGATGCGAATATGTTCGCACCTGAATTTTTAGCGAGTCTTGCATTAATAGGATTCATACAACCATCGACTTCTATTGGAATCGCACGATCGATTTCTCTGAGTCTCTTAATCTTCTCCAATGGCTCTGGATTAAATTCTTTTTTTATGCAATAGCTACCGGGTTCGACGGTCATTATGAGCAAGCCATCGATATCCTTTAAATAATGTTCTATTATTTCAACTTTTGTTCCTGGCACCATTGCTAAATTAACTTTGGCACCCCTTCTTTTAATCTGATCTATGGCATATCCAACATTTTCTAAGATTTCAATGTGCATAGTTATTATATCGACTTTATCAGCATTTTCATCGGCCCAGTCCAAAGGATCCTTGACCATCAAGTGGGCCTCATACTCGAAATCATCAGTAATTTTAAATTTAAAATTCAGTGAAGTATTAGGAACAAAATTTCCATCCATAACATCAAGCTGAACTCTTTTGACTTTTCCTTTAACTCTTTTCAGCATGCCATCAAGTTCATTCTGTGTCTTTGCTATTATAGCAGGAACAACTAGGATTTCCAATTTTATTTACACTCGATTAGAGACTATATTAGAATTACACTCGTTGCATATCAATTATTTATATTTTTTATAGTTTAAACAGAATTTTTCATTTCCATCTTTAAATCCTTCGTAGGCCTTCTCAATGATTTTAAAAGCCTCGCGATAGTCTTTAGCTAAAAACAAAAGCTCAACATCTTCAATATTTAGTAATTTATTCTTGAGAGGCCAATTCTTAATCCATCGTACTAAATCGGGCCACATATCACCCAACAAAATTATCGGAGTATTGCAAATATGTTTTACCTGCAATAATTGCCAAGTGTAAAAAAGTTCCAATAATGTTCCTACCCCTCCATGAGCAACTACGACAGCATTAGATAGCTGCATGAAATTATCAAGGCGATTAGAAAAAAGGTCAAATTCTTTCTTGATATCGAGATGAGCCGCCTCTATTTGTTCAAATGGGAGATTAATTCTAAGACCAACAGAATGTGTTTCTTTTCCTTCGCGCCCAGCGTAATGCCCCTCACTCGCTGCACTCATCAGACCGGGTCCGCCGCCAGTTACTAAATCCATTCCGGCCTCCGCGATCACTTTTGCTAAATCATATATTGTCTTATAGATCGGATCGCCATTTTTTATTCTTGCAGAGCCAAAAATTGCGACACGAAAATGTTTCTTGCTGAGTTCCTCTTCAAGTCCAGTTTTCATCTATTAACAACTCTCTTTCATCGCTCAAATTATGGAATTCGAACGATAAAAAAATATTTTTGAGGATGATAACTGAGCGCTAGTAAGGATTTTTTCATAAAGATAGAATGCTTGAAAAATAATTAGGTTATGTCGCATTTGTGGGTCAGATCTATCGTCAAAGAAGCCGTCCAAGAAAAGCTCTCTCCACCATGACCTTCGAGCCTAATATATAATGTCATGGGAAAAGGGTTCCGGATAATATTTGTGGCGGACCCGCAGGGATTCGAACCCCGGATCTCTGGCTCCGGAGGCCAGCGTCATAATCCAGACTAGACCACGGGTCCTTAAATAAACACCATTTCCTCTAGCATGCTCCTTATAGGAATTTGAACTATGATAACGAAAACTCAATTTTACTTATGTTTAGACAAAGACTCCTCTAGAGATTTAATTACGCTATCTTTCCCCATAGCCTTGATATATGAACCTAGTTTGGGCCCCTGTGGAAATCCAAGAAGGATAAGATAAAGCGTTCTGAAAAATTTTTTAGAAGATAGATTATATTTCCTTGCAATATCAAAGATTTTATTCTGTATTTTTTCTTCATCAGTTTCAACCTGCATTACTTGTATCAAATCCTTAAGCGCGTCTTTTTCTGCTTTACTAAGCGAAATTTTGACTTTTTCTAATTGTTTAAAATCTCTTGACCATTTTATTGCATATGCGATTTTTTCTTTTAATTTTCTAGGAGCTAAATTCTCGATATATCCGTAAGCCCTCAATTTATCTTGAATAAAATTCTCTTTTTCTTTTTCGGGAGCTACATTCGCTAAATATACTAGTAGATTGTAGGGTATGTGAACACTCGGTTGTTTCGGAGTTTTTAGCAACCAACTATAAAGATATAATCCCTTGAGCTTAGCTAATTCCTTACCATCCTTTATCTCTTTTTTTTCAAAGAATATATCTTCGAGTCTATCGAGTTCATCCATATGTTTCGGGATCTCTTGAAAAGAAATTATCCTCGTACCAACAATTCTTTTAAACATTAGTAACAATAACGATTGTGGAGAGCCATAATCCAACCATACTTGAGGCGTAAATACATTTCCTTTGGATTTGGAAATCTTTTTCCCTCCTTTATCAAGAAACATTTCGTATCTTACATGCAATGGGGGAAAATAATTCAAAACCTCTTCACATATTCTATCGTTGACTCTGACAGAATCAGCTATGTCCTTACCATAAGCTTCAAAATTTATTTTTAAAGCGCTCCACCTTGCAGCAAACTCAACTTTCCAGCTCAGTTTTCCCTCACCCTTTCTATAGTCTACTTCTCCTTTGTGCTTACATCCCTCTATCTGTCTGTTGTGGAGTTTCATCCCTTCGCAGGAGTATAATATCTTGTGCTCATCTGGGAGAAATTCTTGAGCCATGGTAGTATATATCCTGCCACATTTTTCGCAAACCGGAAAGTATGGCAAGACTTCCACATACTTTTCCTGTCCTAATTCCTCGCGTATAATGTCCCCCGTCTTATTAGCATTCAATAGAATGGTCTCAATTTGTTTATTGAACAGTCCTGCACGATATGCCTTTGTCGCCGAGTAGAATTTGTATTCGATTCCGCTTCGATCCATAGCGTCGACTAATAGAGCGCTCATATGGTCGCCATAACTTTCATGACATTTGAAAGGATCTGGAATTGATGTAACTGGAAATCCAAGATACTTTTTCAAAGAATCTGGTAGGCCTGTTGGAACTTTCCTTAGACCATCCTTATCGTCCGAGAATGCTATGTATTCTGACTTAGCCCCCAATTCCTCAAGAGCGAGTTTTAAGCCGTATGATCTAGCACAATCACTAAAACTTCCAACATGAGGGAATCCAGAAGCGCCAAGTCCACTCTCGGTTCTTAAAACTTCGCTTTTTCTACCTATTTTTTTCTCTCTTTCGATCAATTCATAGGCAATTTTATCTAACCAGGTGCCATGCCCTATGATTTCAGCTTCCATTTTTCAATCCATCGTGATAGTGCTAAAAATACCAATATATTGGTTATTCAATTTTTCCACAAGAATAATAGGCCTTAAAAATCATTCATTCCAACGAATCTTAATTGCTCGCTATATGCAAATCCAGAAGATTAGAAAATAATCAGGTGAATTCAATACACGGATATCCATGGGAATATGGATATGATTGCCGATAAAGCCTTTGAAACTGAGATCACCCTCTTCATATACATAACCGCATCTATCAAAAGCCTTATCCTGATTAATACGTTCTACATAGTAGGTATTTATTTCTGCAAATCCGATTTGATCGTACCACTTCAACTCATATTCTATTAGACCTTGGTCGGCTAAAGACATCACCACATCAATTGCGGTTATAACACCTTCTTGGAAAGTATCATTCCTCAGGTTATGTGGCTCAACTGCGACATTCTCAAATCGAAGTACTCCTGATGGTGTTATAATTGAAACTTCGGGAATAATCACTTTTCCATTATCTTTTAACCGGTTAACTTCTTCATTAAAGACATCGTATCTTTTTTGCAAGTCCTTCTCATGAACTCTCAAAAATTCTATGTGCATCTTATCCTTATAGGGAAAATGATCCATCCTAAAGGAATTAGATTCTCGCCATCCACCGTCATAAAAAGCACAATACCACCAATTTGGCTCTCCATTTATTGAATCTACAACGTAAGTATTCATTGAAGAGTCGAAATAATAATCGACCGATATTTCTCCCTTCTCATCCAAATGTGCAAGGACATCAAATACTGAAAAATGTCCGCTTTTGAAGATATCTGGTCGTAGAGTTTTGACAGTTTCAGGATCATAGCCAATGAAACCAATCCCTTGAATGTTTACAATGGCCTTTGGTTCGGGTTTTTCGATTTCTGGAGTCGTAGGTTCAACACTGGGTGTTGTTAAAGTCTCAACATCTGGCGAGGTTGTAATTTCGATAGGCCTTGTATAGTCTAAGTTGATATATGCCGCTGCCGAAAATGACGCGATCCCTATGACGAGGACAGCAAATGTAGGAAGTAGCTTTCTTTTAAGAATTCTGATTAATCTGAATCTAATGTATATGAGGACATGTGCAAGAAATAGAGCTATGAGAGGTAAGTCAAGTCTATTATGGAGATAGGCGCCGAGGTATGGATCAACAAAGCCCCTAGTTCGCATATAACCTGAAAATAAAAACAGAATAAAGATGATAAATAGCGCCCAACAAATTATTCTATTGGTCTTTCCAACTACGGAAGCCAATTTAGCTCACAAATTTCAAATATTTTGATTAATGAGGATCGCACTCAATTACTCATCATTTCCAATTTTGCGGGCAAGTATTCGTCCACTATGTATGTCAGGCCATATCTACTAAAAGCTTCTTGCTCAGCCTTCTTCTTGATTTTCATAAATGTCTCAATTTCTCTTTTCCACAATTTACCACGATATCTTGGATCTTTTTTTAACTCTTGAAGCCTCTTAATATCTAGCTCAGTAAGCTTATCGCTAGGGAGATCGTACTTAACGATATCTGAAGCCCATACTCCAGCCCATTTAGCATCTGGAGTATTCAATTCCCGAAGATGGGCTGCATTTGCTGAACCTGATATGATAACCATGGCTATATGCATTCCCCAGGGATCTCCATCTGTAAATATGTAGACCGGTAATTCCAGCTCATTATTCAACCTTCGGAGTAAATCTCTCGTAGCTCTTGGAGCTTGGCCGGCCGTATGAATTAAAATAGATTTAAATTTATCATGAACTCTTTCTTCTACAAATCTCGTAAAAAGACCGCCTTTTTCGATCGCTATGACTTTATCTGCTTTACATTCTGCAAATTCTGCATTTGTTAATGCTGGGCCTATCATCATTCCGTCAGGATGAGAAGTCAGATTCAACCTTCTCCCTTCATACCCAGGGATTGTATATTCTATCGTGAGGTCACCAAAGATGGCACTCCTTTCTTCAGGAAAAACATTGAAATCTTCTCTTGAGTGCCCAATTACTGTCTCTAGGTCTGTTATGATATTATCGCTTTCTTGCTGATCTTTGAAACTCATTTCATAAGCTTGAGCTGAATAGAAGACATCTCTTAATGTACTCGTCTTTCTCTGAGTACTTAATTCATTGACAAATAATGCTGTCCATATGAGCTGAGTTAAAGGACGAATATGTCTTATATTACTTGCACTTCTTTTTACAAATCTATCTCCAAGAACATATTGTCTGATGTCATGATCGTAAAATATGTTGGCTATAGATCTGCTAGGCATTTTTGTCCATGGAAACTCCACATTCGATAATTGATCAAAAACTTGAAGTCCAAGATTTTGTAAGGTTTGTATGACTTTTTCTTTTTTCTTTTTTATCGAAATCTTACTTCTCTTCTCTGTCATTTTTAATCGCCCCCTTTAATAGCGGTTCAATATCAGGCTCCTTCTCCTTTCCAGCTAACTTGGTTGAGAAAGAAGCCATTTTGGGAAGATATTTTGAAAAAATATCGAATCTCTTTCTTTCTCTCTCAATGCGATTTTTTCGAGTAAGATAAAGACAAAGCTGTCTGGCAACCTCTCTTAAAGCATTCAAAATTTCATACTCTACTTCTGGCCTATCTGCTATGAATTCTTTTCCAACAGTTTTGTAAGGTATCTTTAAGCTACATATATGTACGAACACAGCTAATGGATCTTCAGGGAGTACTTTGTAATGCCTCCAATTTATTATGTTATTGACAACTTTCCATGAAACATCACTTGCCTCATCAAATAAAAGAGGAATTTTATTAGCAAACCTGTAAAGGATAACTCCTCCTGTCCTAAGAATGTCGCCTCCGTATGCTACCCCTGCCTCAATAATAAATGGAAAACCTGAGTAAGCAGATGGCTTTCTCTTATGGACGGCGACAAATTCGGGATTTAGCTCTTTTTCTATCCCGGCCTTAAGTGAATCGATTCCCAAGGGAGACAAACAACTGGCATCTGGAGGTAGAAAACTCTCATAATTCTTCATACCATTTACTAACAATACTATTTCATCAGGAGTCAAATCTCTTGGCTTCTTTTTTGGATTCACTCCAGAAAAATCTAAAAATTTTAGTGCAGTAGTCTCTCCAACTCTTTGGAAGTGCGTTCTCATAAAACTAATCATATTTCTCACATCGGTAACGTTTATCAATCTCCTAATTGTCTCAACATCTACTCCATGTGGATGTGGAATGGTCTCTGTAGGTGGGTTTGGCATGGTGGTAGCAAATCTTTCGAATTTGTAAAATCTGCCCCTTGGATCTATGAATGTTATATTGGCATATGGAGCAACTATTGCAGTTTGTTTGAGATATTCTACTATTTTTGCCTTGGCTCTAGCATAATCCGCCTCAGTAAGAAATTCAATTATTGTTCCATGCCATTTTGAATCATTTGGATAAATTTTTTGATTCAGAATAATTGGTTTATTATTTTTAATATCCATCAACAATTGAAATTCAAATATCTTTGATTTCCCATCACTTGAAATTACTTGAGTTCCTGTATTTGTTGTTATTTGTCCATAAAGGACAGCCATTTTGCCCCCCAATCCGAAAGTCCCCCTGGTCTGACGAAGTATATATTTTGAGCCAAATAGAACTTGACCAAATGCCGAGGGTATTACATCAGAACGCATACCAGAACCATTGTCCTCCACCCTGATTCTATATGTGCTTGGTTCCCCTTGAGAATCAGACTCCCTAGATAACCTCACGTAGATATTGGGCATAATATTATGTACTTCGCAAGCATCCAAAGAATTTTCAACGAGTTCGCGCACTGTGGAATAAATAGCTCTGGATGGGTTGGTAAAACCTGCGATATCCCGATTTCTATAAAAGAAATCTGCAGGGCTAATTTCTTCAAAAACTTCTTCCATATATGAATGGACCACCATTTTCAACTTAGAAATGAAATACTTCTCAAAAGTAATTTCGCAAATCAAAATTAAGCAAGCGTAATAACCTATCGAATTTGTTCCAAAGATTTATCCCATAATTCCGTTTTCTCTCTCTTTTTCATTTCTCTCCTTTTTCTGATCAAATATTTGTAAACTGTCGAGTGTTGCTTTCCTTTGAGAAGCATGAGGATGGCCTCTCTCGCTATTGAATGTGTCTCATAGTTCCCAATTATCGAAATAGTATGACCGTAAATAGATATGCTTGCATTACTAAATTCCTCTAGCATACGTCTAATCTTACCTTCTCGACCGATTACTCTACCTTTTATCCTTTTAATATCATTCTCATTTCTGCCAAAAGTCTCTCTTAAATTCAGAATTTCTAGCACGGCATCCTCATCTTGAATAGTAAAGGCTTTTTCCGGAGAGAAACCCCTTCCAATTGCCATAGTTATGTCTCTAGCACACAATAGTCTGGTTGGATCATTGTTCTCAAGTTTGTTGACTATTTCAACATTTCCACTTTCACTATCAACTTTAATTTTTACTTTTTGAGCCCTCTCTATTCTCTTTTTTATTTCCCCATTATGACCTAATAGTACTCCAATTCTATCACGAGGAATTACTACACTAAGCATGCTTTCCATGTTTACCAACAACCCTTTCATAAACGATATCGACGGATTCTACCTTCACACGAAGTACTTCAAAGAATCTAGTCAAGTTAGAAATATCTCTTTTTAAGAGTTCATGAGTTAAAGGATGTCCAATTTTAACAGTCTGCGAAAAATCAAAAATTACTGGCTTTCCCTTCCACATCATAATGTTGTATTCGCTTAAATCGCCATGAACCAATTGTGCTTTTTCGTATAGAAGTTCGATATAACCCATCAATTTTCTGTAAACTGACCTAGGCTTTTTCATAAATTCTTCTCTTAAAAGAGGAGCTGGGACACCGTCTTCACCTATGAACTCCATTAGTAAAACGTTTCCCTCGACCTTTATGGGTTTGGGGGCTCTTACTCCAGCTTTTGTTGCGAGCAACAAGTTCTTAAACTCTTTTTTTGCCCATAGGTAAATAAGCGCTCTAGTAGATCTTGGTACTCTCTTGAATCTATTATCCCCATCGATATATTGAATCATTCCTTTTCGGAATTCAGATGTGCCAGTTAAGTAAATTTTGATAGCAACATCTTTTTCTTTTGAATCTCGACCCCAATATAGACGAGATTCTTTGCCCGATTTAACTACGCCAAAAATATCTTTTAAAATACCGCTATTCAACATGCGATAAATTATCATTAAGGTAGGCTTGTCAAAAACTTCCTCTAAAGCCTCCATTTCTTCGCTTCTTTTTTCCCGCATTAATCTCTCTGTTTCATACCTTTCCTCTCTGAGTCTTAACTTAAGAGCTGTCTTATCATTATATTCTGCCACTCTTTTATCTCCGTCCTAGAATTTCAAATAACCCTTGTTTTTAAGAGTTACCTCCTGTCCTTTTGTATATCTCCACACGATGTCTCCCTTTTCTTCAAATTGGAAATCCCAAGGATCAACAAGAACAGTATCTCCCACACGAATCCAGACCCTTCTTTTCATCTTTCCCCTAATTCTACATAATCTTTCATGACCGTCTGTACATTTCACACGAAGTCTATCATATCCTAGCATTTGGGTAACCACCCCTAGGACCTGATCACCACTTGGAAGTACTAGCCTCTTAAGCATCTCTTCACTCAGTACCTTTTTTTTCCCCATCGATTTTCTACCCAGATTCTCTCACAATTTTTTTATGAATTTGTTCTCTTGAGTCAAAAATAAAGGTTTTTCATAAATAGAAGCTTCAACGCGCGCTCGTATGAAAATGATTTTTTACAGGATTTAATAATCAATTATCTTTAGACACGCGCGTCTCAGGAAAAACTGAAAAAAGACCAATTAACTTCTTAGAGAGCCCAATTTTATTATTTGGACATGTGGAATTCCGTCTATATATATCACTGCTCTTGGATCAATCAATTTTTTTTCGATCGTTGCATTTACTATTTTTTCCCCAACTAAGTTTGCTAATTCTGCATCACTCAGTAAATTAACTGCCTCTTCAATACTGCATAGTATGTCGCCGTAGAAGTCTTTTTTCACTTCCAGCCTAAATTTCCCTTCATGGAAGTTCTTGCCAATAAGGTTCTTATCGCAAATTGCTATTAAGGAACATCTTTGGTCTCTGTGTATCTTGTAACATACTTCACTCAATGAATTAAGACTTCCTTATGCATTCGTAATAGATGATCTGGCCCCACATGCTTCACATACTAAAAATGAAATCCTCTCTTCTTTTTCGATTTTTGTGTCCGGTCTTTTACAAATTGGGCATATTACATACCTGTCACAATAAGTTGTGAGAAGCCTCATTATTGTTTGTTCGTTGAATTTTCCTTGGAAAATCGCCCTCGTTCCATCTACTGAGGCCGCAGTTGCCATTTCCTTTGTTAAGAATTTCAGAAGTTGTCGGGGTTCCCTATTCAACTTCGAGCAAATCTCACTGAAATTGTAAATTACGGTCTTTGGCCCGATTATCGTACAAGATGGATTTGGAATATCAAAACGTTCTCCTGAGGGTATTTTTTGCGGTATTTTTCCGAGAACCCTTTCAAGATATTTTGAATATTCCTCTGTCATTTATAGACCTCTCCTAAAATTGTAGTATTTCTGAATTATTTTTAATTTTGTCGCATTGCAATAAATATCGAAGTTTAATATATATTTTAAAGCCATGTTTTTAAGCATGTGATTAGTAGCGATCTAATAATCAAGTGGAAATTTACCATGACTAAATATATCTTCGTCTCAGGAGGCGTTATGTCCGGAATAGGAAAGGGAGTTACCGCTGCATCTGTTGGCAAGATTTTGCAAGTCAGAAACATTAAGGTAAGTATAGTGAAAATCGATCCGTATCTGAACGCAGATGCGGGAACTATGAATCCGTATACCCACGGAGAAGTTTTTGTTACTGAAGATGGTGGAGAAACAGATATGGATATAGGAACCTACGAGCGTTTTCTTGATACCAATCTTTCGAAAGATCACAATATCACAACGGGCCAAATATATTTATCAGTAATAGGGAAGGAAAGAGATGGGAAATTTCTGGGAAGATGTGTCCAAATTATACCGCACATTACAGATGAGATTAAGAACCGGATCAGAAGAATTTCCAAAAAGAATGAGGTTGACTGTCTCATAATAGAAATTGGGGGAACAGTAGGTGATATTGAAAGCCTCCCTTTCTTGGAAGCCGCTCGGCAAATGAGAATGGAGGAAGGTTATGAAAACGTCCTTTATGCTCATGTAACTTTAGTTCCTATCTTAACAGTTTTAGGGGAACAAAAAACAAAGCCAACTCAGCATAGTGTACAGGAATTAAGAAGGATTGGAATTCAGCCCGATATAATAATAGCCAGGGGTAGAAAACCTCTCCTATCGGGCCCAAGAAAAAAAATCGCGCTTTTTTGTAACGTTGAAGAACGCGCTGTTTTTACTTCACCAGATATTGAGACTATATACGAATCACCTTTGATTTTAGACAAACAAAATATTGGTGATTATATTTGCAAGAGAATGGAAATGCGTCATAAAAAGCAAAATTGGGATAGCTGGAAGCGCATAATTAATAATTTTATTGAACCAAAAAATAGAGTGAAAATAGCAATATGCGGAAAATATGCTGAGTTTGCAGATTCTTACGTTAGTGTCAATGAAGCCCTTAAGCATTCCGGGGCATCGCTCGAGGCAAAAATAGATCTAGAATGGATAGAAACAGAAATCTTAGAAGCAAATTCCTCAAAACTGAAATCGCTCTCTGAATTCGATGGTATATTGATCCCTGGTGGATTTGGAATTAGAGGAACCGAGGGAAAAATAAATGCGATAAAATATGCTAGAACTGAGAAAATTCCTTTCCTTGGAATTTGCCTTGGATTTCAACTGGTCGTGGTGGAATTCGCGAGATATATTGGATTGAAGGGAGCAAATAGTACAGAAAATGATCCGAATACTGAACATCCAGTTGTAGATTTAATGCCTGAACAGAAAGACATCAATATTAAAGGTGCTACTATGAGATTGGGAGCCCAAGAAGTAATAATTTCTCCAAATACAATGGCTTATGAACTTTATAAGAAGAACAAAGTCACCGAAAGACATAGACATAGATACGAAGTAAATCCAAATTATATTAAACGATTAGAAGAAAATGGAATGGTTTTTTCTGGAAAAAGTCCAGATGGAATGCGAATGGAGATACTGGAAATCTCGAATACTCCATTCCATTTTGCTACCCAGTTTCATGGAGAATTCAAATCGAGACCCGGGAGACCATCCCCTTCATATTATGGGTTCATAAAAGCTTGTTTAGATAAAAAACGCGTCCACTAAATACAATAATGCGCTCTATAAAACAAAAAAGATTTCAAGCCTCCCAGCATATATGCATTAGTTACTTGAAAAGGAGTTGTTTCAATGCGGTTAGGTAAAGGAAGAACAGTTTTAGAAATCAGCATTATGGCCGTTTTTACAGCCCTCGTCGTGGTTACTACATTGGCAGTTCGGATACCAATCCCAGCAACTGGAGGTTATATAAATGTGGGCGATGCGATAATTTTTACAGCCGCGCTTTCTATGGGGTGGCTCGTCGGAGGGATAGCAGGAGGATTAGGTTCGGCTATTGCTGATATGGTAGGATATCCAGTTTTTGCTCCTTTCACTCTAGTGATCAAGGGATTAGAAGGTTTTATAGCGGGTATTATTGCAAATGGAATAAGTATGAAACGAGATATGCTGGGATGGGGACTTGGCTCAATAATTATGATCATGGGTTATTTCATTGTGGAGGCATATATCATGCGATTAGGATTGACAATCGCGTTGGTTGAAGTTCCTGGAAATTTCTTTCAAGTTGCTGTTGGAGGTCTAATTGGATTGCCTCTTAGCCGCCTAATTAGAAGAAGAATGGGACTCTATTTTAGAATCTAAATTAATAATGCGCGCTATTGGCTTCCGAATATAATAATGGCGTTGGATTAAGGATTTAGATAAGATTTGAAAAATCCAAATGGCAAGTACCAAAGAAAATTAATATTGGGCATAGATCCTGGCACAACATGCGGACTCGCAATTATCGATTTAAACGCTCAACCTCTAATCTTGATAAGCAAGAAAGCAATTTCAATGAATGAAATAATTCATGAAGGTTCTAGACTCGGTAAACCGATATTAGTTGCTTCTGACGTTAGTCCAATGCCTGAATTCGTTAAGAAAATTGCCTCTAAGTTAAGCGCATCAATTTTTACGCCTAAAGTATCTATGAGGGTAATTAAAAAACGTGAATTAGTTCAAAAGTATTTATCGAATCAGAAAATCCGACTCAAAGATATTCATAAGATTGATGCATTGGCAGCTGCACTTAAAGCTCACAGTTATTACAAGAATAAGTTTGATCAAATTGACGCTCTTAGAAGGCATATTCGTACTTCTAAAATCGATTTAGATGAAATAAAAAGCTGCGTTGTTAAGGGAATTCAAATAAAAAAAGCATTAGAATCCTTTGAAAATAAAAAGAAAATTGAAAAGATAGTCAAGTCTCCTTCCAAAGAATTAACGTTAATTAAGAAATCTGGCAAAAAAGCTATCGAGCAGAGTAAAAAAATCAAAAGATTGAAGATAGAAAATAGAAATTTGCATGAAGAAATCAAAAGGCTAAAATCAGAAATTTCTAAGTTGAATGAACTTTTCGAGAAGGAAAATAAGGAATTCGAATTTGAAGTGAGAAAAGATAGAATCATTCAATTACAAAAGAGGGAAATAAGAACTTTACGCATGCAGCTAAGGAAATCAAAAATAGTAAAACAAACAAAAAAGGCAAAAAGAATCGGAGAAATTAAAAAACTCGTTGCTGAAGGCGAAATGATTTTCCTAAAACCGATTGAAAAATTCACGTTCGAGTATGTTAGTCGCGCAATAAATGAATTCAATATAAAGGATGGAGACATTCCAGTTTTACTTGATGCGAGTGGCGGCGGGGGCTCGGCAGCATTGAATTTGGTCGAAGTGGGCATTAAAGCAGTAATCGCTAGTACTCCAATGTCTCATCAAGCTGAAGATAAATTCATCGAAAATAATGTACCTATACTGCATTGCAAAGAAGTTAGAATGGAATGGATAGATAAGAATCCTTATGTCGATGTGAAGGAAATCGATAGAGCTATAAAAGAGGCAAAAGCGAAATTATTAAGTAAGAAAAGAACTGACATAGAATCTCTTTCATTAGGATCTGATAATTAATGAACGTATAAATAATGGCTATTCTTTAGGACTGTCAATACATATATATAGAACGTTATTTCCACGGACGATTACACAGCCAAAATTTGTAGTAGGTTCATTGCCTTTATATTCAGTAGCTCCTTCCAATATAATATTCATATGGCCATCGCAGTCAATTATCTTTCCTTTATACTCAATGTTATTCTTTAACTTCACTGTAACCCCTTGATTCATTTTCTTCATTAGTAGATTAAGCGGTTTTTTTGATGGTTCCAAGTTGATCCCTTAATTTTTCCACTTAAGTTCCTTATTAATATAAAAGCCTTTTTCTTCTTTTCTTGACCATTCAGTTTTTTTACTTTAGAGAAAGATTGAAATCTATCTAAGCGTTTTCAGAGGAATGTACCAAAACCTTGGTTTGTTTGGCATAATATGCTGTGTTGTTTTTGGAGGAAATTTCTCACCAGATAAAGCTTTGTCGATAACTTCTTTCTTTGTTAAAGATCCAAATATAAGGGCGCCAGCTATTCTTCCTCGAAAAGCAAGGTTCTTGGCAATTTTACTAGTGAAAGCGTATTCAATTCTAAAATTTCCAACAAGTGCTTTCATAATGTTTTCTCTTCCCCCTTTCAATGAATAAATTCTATTCTTTACTATTAATTTTCCATGAGACGATGGATTGGTCATCGATTCTAGATTATTAATCTTGCCCTCGACTATTTTCATCAATTTTTTCCTAGATCCTAGGATCATTGGATACCAAGTTCTAACTTTAATTTCATCATCGCTCAAATAATTAACGTATTGTAATGCAACCTTAGAAAACCCCAAAATTCTTAGCGCGTTTAACCTGTGATGCCCATCTATGACTACTAGAGTTTTTTTATCTACTATTATAGGATCTTTCTGGAAATTATCCTTTAGAAGTAAGATCTTAATTTCTTCTAATCGATGGGGATCTATTTGTTCATGCTCTTTGAGCCTATTGATTTTCTCAAACATGGACATCACATGTTTGCATTCATGTCATAATTCTAGAATTGAGCCAGTTGGCTTTGCTAATTTTATTATCAAAATAAAGCATCTTTAACCATTCAATTAGGTTATTTGAATCTGTTTCTATAAATTTGTTCACTAATGAAAATAGAAATTTGATTTCGTTAGATTTTGTTATAAAAAAATTGAAGCGCCAAAATTAGATAATTTTATATGTGGATGATCGCTTAGAATAGAAAAAGATTTCACGCGCTAGCGCGCTTGGGTTTAACTATCTGAATATTTACAAAAAGGTGTGGTGTGTATGGAACATTTAGGCAAAAGTCTACGTCTGGTGAATCTGAGAAAGGAATTTGGCGATCTTGTAGCTGTTAACGATCTCAATTTAGAGATTAAGAGTGGGGAATTCTCTAGTTTGCTGGGGCCATCAGGATGTGGAAAAACTACGACACTTAACATGATTGCAGGCCTCCTTACTCCAACTAGTGGTAAAATTTACGTGGGTGATGCTGACATAACTGAGCTCCCCCCATTGGCTAGAAATGTTGGTTTAGTTTTTCAGAACTATGCAGTTTTCGGACACATGTCAGTTTATGATAACCTAGCTTTTGGATTGAAAGTGCGTAAACTTTCTCCAGACGAGATTAAAGGCGAGATAACCAAAGTGGCAGAGTTGCTAGAATTGACACCGATTCTAAATAAGAAGGCAGGAGGACTCAGATTAGACGAAATGCAAAGGACGGCTCTTGGAAGATCCATGATCACCAAACCAGCCTTCTTCTTATTAGACGAGCCACTAAGTAATCTTGATGCTACGTTGAGATCTTTCATGAGGGTTGAGTTGAAGAGGATACAGAGAGAATTAAACCAAACGATACTCTACGTAACTCATGACCAAATTGAGGCGATGTCGATGGCTGACCGAATAGCTGTGATGAACCTAGGAAGGCTACAGCAATATGGTACTAGGAGCGAAGTATACGATAATCCAGCGAATAAATTCGTATCTAATTTCATTGGGAGTCCATCGATGAACTTTATAGATTGCAGTCTTCTTGAAAAAGGCGGAAAAGCCTTCTTGGATACTGGAGAGTTCCAGATAGATATAACAAAACTAAAAGGAACAATAAAGAAGGACGCGACTAGTTCAAAATTAATAATCGGAATTAGGCCTGAGGATGTCCAAATAGATACAAAACCAAAATCAAAGAGTTCTATTAAGACTAAGGTCTATCTAGTAGAGCCGATCGGTGCAAAGACGATCGTAAGTGTAAGAGTCGGCAACATTATGGTCAAGGCTATTGGTCCAGGGACCTTTAGACCTAAATTAGATGAAACAGCGTATATGGATTTCGATATGAAGAAAATACATGTAATAGATGGAAAAACTGAGAATACAATATTTTAGTGTGATTTTTTAATGCCTGCTGTTAAAATAGAAAATCTGTCTAAGAAGTTCGGTAAAGAGGTTGCTGTTAAAAATCTAAAATTTGACGTTAAAGACAAAGAATTCTTTACTTTACTAGGACGACCAGGGGCAGGGAAGACCACTACGCTAAGACTGATTGCAGGCCTTGAAAAACCTGACGAAGGCGATATAATCATTAGAAATAAGAAAGTTACTGATTTGTTGCCCAGCGATAGAGACGTCGCTATGATATTCCAAAACTTGGCTCTTTATCCAGGATGGAGTATTTTCGATAATTGGGCATTCACGTTAAAAATACACAAAATGCCAAAAGACCAAATTGAAAAAAGGGTTAACGAAGTTGCAAAGACTTTAAGGATAACCTATCTAATGCATAGGAGACCAGCAACGCTTAGCGGTGGAGAGCGCCAAAGAGCAGCCATAGGAAGAGCTTTGGTAAGGCGTCCCCAAGTTTTCCTGATGGATGAACCTCTAAGTAACTTGGACGCCCTATTGAGGGTAGAAATGAGATCCGAACTTAAAAGACTACAAAGTGAACTAGGCCAAACTATTATATATTGTACACCTGATCAACTCGAAGCCATGAGTATGGCTAACCGCATAGCTCTTATGCAAAATGGCGAGGTTCAACAAATAGGCAATCCTGACACTGTTTATGAAAAACCAATGAACAGATTTGTTGCCAGCTTCATCGGAAGCCCATCGATGAACTTTATAGATTGCAGTCTTCTTGAAAAAGGCGGAAAAGCCTTCTTGGATACTGGAGAGTTCCAGATAGATATAACAAAACTAAAAGGAACAATAAAGAAGGGTGCAACAGGCTCAGAACTAATCATTGGAATAAGGCCCGAACACATAAAGGTCGATCGTGGAAAGCTGAATAAAGACGCATTTGAAGCGAACGTTATAATGGCGGAACCATTAGGAAACGAGACAATACTTCACTTAAGAAGAAAACATGCTTTTAATGCTATAGTCCCTCCAACATTCAATGCAAAATTCGGAGATAAAGTAAACGTCCTATTCGATAAAGACAGATTATATGTACTAGACAGAAAAACTGAAAAAGTAATCGTTTAAGGCTGGCTTCACACCACATTTTTTAAAAAACATATATAGTTACAACGTGCGCTAAATTTTTTTAAATTAAAAGACTTGCACCATTAATATCTATCGTTGCACCATTTATATAGGACGAACTATCTGAAGCTAGGAAGAGAACTAGATCAGCAACTTCTTCGGGTTTACCAAGTCTGGCCATTGGTATATCTTTCAAATGTTTCTTTAACTCATCTTTAGAGGTCATCTCTTGAACCATAGGAGTATCGATTAATCCAGGGCATATGCTGTTCACGTTTATATTATATGGAGCAGCCTCTCTAGCCAAATGTCTTGTCAATCCGAGTACTGCTGCTTTAGATGTAGTATAATGGGCGCCCCCCAATTCACTAGTACTTCTTCCAGCTGAAGAAGCTGTATTTACAATCTTACCACTCCTTTGCTTTTTCATATATTTTAAAACTGCCTTAGAACAATTGAATACTCCTTTTACATTCACCCTCATAACTAGATCCCACTCCGCATCTTCAATTTCCTCGATTGAACTTCTGCGACGAAGAATGCCCGCATTATTTACTAGAATATCTATGCTCTTGTAATTTGAGAATACCTCATTCACCATCTCTTCCACTTGTGAATAATCACCGACATCAACTATGTAGCCAGTTATTTTCACATTGAACTTTTTAATTTCCTCGGCAACTTTTTCCATCATCTTTTCATCAACATCATTAATTATTACATGAGCTCTACAGGCAGCTAACTTTTTGGCGACCTCTTCGCCCATACCTCTCCCAGCTCCTGTTACTATAGCAACTTTACCTTTCAGATCATAATACGAATGTATCAACAATTACACCTCATTATTACCATATTTTGAAACTCTTTTTCTATAAGAATCGATTCGTTTAATGTGCAATATCTTGCGCACTTAGAATTCTATGGCATGTATTTTAAATTTCTTACGTCAAAGATGATGATTTCATAATTACATCTTGGTGTTTTTTCCATTTCATTTATTAGCCTAAAGAGCAAATCTTATCCATTAAGGAAAATTGACAATTAATCCGACTATAAATAGAAGCTTTGTTATAGCGTGCGCTTATAAGATGTGAAAATACTTGGCGGAGGAAAAGAAAAGGATCGAATATGTTGAAGACCTAGAAGGAATAGGTGCATCGGCTGCAGATAAATTAAGAGAACTTGGATTTCATACATTGGAATCATTGGCCACTGCCACAGTAAAGGAGTTGTTGCCCGCCGGTATAAGTGAAAAACAAGCAACAAAAATAATCTCGCAAGCTAGAGATTCAATAACAATAGAATTCACTAGTGCAAACGAATTAATGAGAATCAAAGAAAAAGTCCAGCGCTTATCCTTAGGGAGCAGGATGTTGGACGAACTTTTGGGAGGAGGTCTAGAAACTCAAACCATTACTGAATTTTATGGTCCTTATGGAGTAGGAAAATCTATTTTATGCCATCAACTTTCAGTCAACGCTCAACGCCCAATAGAGGAAGGTGGGCTTGAAGGTGGTACGCTTTATATAGATACAGAACAAACCTTCAGGCCAGAATGGATAATCAGAATGGCAAAAAATTTGAATATGGAACCTGAAGAAACCGCAAAAAAGATCATTTATTGCGAGGCTTATAATAGCGACCACCAAATTCTACTTTTAGAGAAATGTGATGAAGTAATAAAAAAGAACAACATACGGATAATGGTCATAGATTCTTTAACGTCCCATTTTAGAAGTGATTACTTAGGAAGAGAGATGTTGGCTGAACGACAACAGAAGCTTAATAAACACATGCACCGCCTTGCAAGATTGGCGAGGGCTTTTAATGCTGTGGCTGTAGTTACGAATCAAGTTTTGGCTAAACCTGATCAATTCTTCTCATTTGCTGTTGAAGCCGCAGGAGGTCATATAGTTGCTCATACAAGTCATACAAGGGTATTTCTTAGAAGAACAGCAAGTGGCCCAACAAGAATCGCAAGACTTGTATCTAGCCCATACTTGCCCGAGGGAGAAAGGTTATTTAGAATAACTGAGAACGGTATAGAAGATGTAGAGACCCAAGAGGATTAATAAACATACGTTAAATAGAAGGCATATCTAAAAATGGACGATACATTCAAAAAATTTTTTGAATCCATTTTTTACAGAAGGATAAAAGAAAGTGAAAAAAATTTGGAAGAAATTATGTCAGGAGAGAAAATAGACTCCAAAAAGGAAGAAGGATATTTGAAAGCTTTAGAGGGTCTGCTACTAACAATAAAATCCAATGATGATAAATATCTTTACTTTTCGAAAACATCGTTTAATCCAAATGCCTTGAAGACATTGAGAAAGGAATTTAAGGAACATGTTGAAAGTTCTTTACACTCGGATTATGACAGAGGATACTTCTCGGCTTTGTTAGATTATTTAAAGATTATTGGAAAAATCGAGCCATGGAAAAATCAAAAGGGAGTTGATGTTTAGCTACTTGCTAGAGTGTAGAGCAATATCCACAATGCTGCCCAAGTGAATATAAAGGTTCCTAGGCCTAAGGTTACGATTTTGTGTTTACCTTTTAATTCTTTTTCCCCATATCTTAACCCATTCTTTAATATAACGTAAGAAATTATGTAGAGGATGATTGCCGTAAAGATTCCATCGTTTCCATTTAAATTTAGAGTATAACAAATGAATGCTGCTATTATCCCAAGGACAAATCTTGACCAATAGACTATGCTAGATGGTCCAATAATTGGGCGATTCAAATTGAAAGAGATAATGTTGAATTTTGACATAGCCGCCATAACCTTTGAATTAAAGAAAAAGATAATAGATAAACATATTGATAACATTTATCACCTGAACCCAAAAACTCTAATGCTCAGAGTAAAACCAGGGCCATTTTATATAATTCTCGAAGCGGAAAAGAGACTTCATCTAACGAAATATTCGTTAAAAACTCCATCTAAGCCTACTAATTTTTGCATGTTATTGAGAAAGCACTTGTCTAGAGGCAAGATTGTGGATATAAGCCAATACGAATTTGAGAGAATAGTAGAGTTTGCTATCGAATCGAAAGAGAGAAACTATAGATTAATTGTTGAAGCCTTTAAGAGAGGGAATATCATTCTGGTAAACCAAGAAGGTAAAATCTCAGCAACCCTAAAACCGACTGTGATGAGGGATAGGAAAATTCTCCTCAGAGAAGAATTTAAGCCAGCGCCAAGCAAAAAGAAAAATCTAATAAAAGTTACCAGACAAGATTTGGAAAAACTGAAGGAATTTGAAGCAATTAGCCTTGAGCGAGCTATCACGAGTCAATTGGCCATTGACAGAATATATACGAGGGAATTGCTATTTCGAGCAAGATTGGAAGGAAGCATTAAAACGAATAAAATAACAAATGGGCACATCGAAAATATTTTTCGAGCGATTGAAGAATTAAAAAATACGATTGAAAAAGGAACAGAAAAACCATCAATAATTTTTGATGGAGAAGGAAATCAGATAGATGTCGTTCCTTTTCCACTAAAAATTTATAATGGATTCAAAATACAGCAATTCGACTCCTTCAACGAAGCCGCGGATGAGTATTTTTCAAATATTTCACTTGATGAAGCAAAGATCTCATCAAAGGAAAAATTCTCTAATCGAACCGAAGAGCTCAAACGCATCTTGAATAGTCAGCTTAAGCAACTAGATAATTTTCAAAAAGTTATTGAAATTAATCGAAATAAAGGAGAGTTAATTTATCTTCATCTAAATGAGATGGTATATCTTTCAGAGTTAATTCATTCTAAGAAACAGGACGGATGCGATTGGAAAGATATCGAATCAATGATTAAAAAAGTAGCTAAAAAAGGTAGGAAACCTGAGATCTACTTTCAAAAAATAAATCCAGAAAGACTTGAATATACTCTGAAATTGGGAGATGTAGAGTTACAGATAGGTTTCAAGCATAAACCGCAGTATCTTGCTTCTCAATTTTATAAAAAAGCCAAGAAAACTGAAGAGAAACTCATTGGGTTAAAAAATTCTATAGAAAATATCCGTGAAAAGCTAAAAAAGGTGGAAGCTGAAGCTTATCACGAATTGAATGAATTCCCTGATCTTGTGAAGAGACGTGAAAAAGCTTGGTATGAGAAGTTCCGCTGGTTTGAATCCTCAGAAGATTTTTTGGTTCTATGTGGAAGAGATGCCTCTAACAATGAATTATTGATTAAGAAATATACAGATACCCACGATATTGTCTTGCATGCTGAGGTTCATGGGGCACCTTTCGCAGTTATTAAAAGCCGTGGGGAAAAAGTAGGAAAAAAGACAATTGAAGAAGCAGCCAGCTTCGCGGCCTCCTATAGTAAAGCATGGGCACATGGTTTTTCATCTATCGATTTGTATTGGATTAAACCTAATCAGATCAGCAAAAAGCCCCCCTCCGGCCAATATTTAGCGAAAGGTATGTTCATGATTAGAGGAGAGAGAAATTATATGAAGGGTATTGGTTTAAGACTTGCTATTGGTGCGATGATGTTGGATGAGCAAAAAATAATTATATTAGCAGGCCCGCCCTCCGCCTTAAGAGATAGAGCATTAGCATATGTAGAAATATCTCCAGGAAAAACATCAAGTGGAAAATTGGCTAAAAAGATAAAGAAAATATTAATTTCAAAGGTTATTGAGGAATATCAAAAATTAATTGAAAAAGCAGATTTAAATGAAATTCAAGGATTAATACCGACTGGAAAAGGAGATATTATTTGAAAAAGTGAGCTATTAATTCCTTTATTTATCAATAATCCGATTAACTTATTCAATTAATAAAAAACAATGTATTGAAAATGGCTTACAGCAAAGTAAACATAATAGGATCAAAACTGGTTAAAGGAGATGGTTTCATCGAGGCAGGGATCTCCATATCAAATGGCAAAATTAGTAAAATTGGAAAAGAGAACAACCTCCCTAAGGCTGATAAAACGATTCAGGCGAAAGGCCTATTGGCCCTTCCTGGCTTGATAGATGCACATGTCCATTTGAGAGATATGAAACTTTCTCATAAGGAAGATTTTTATTCAGGCACTTGCGC
>CAYFUV010000011.1:0-2271 GCA_964346435.1 uncultured Candidatus Bathyarchaeia archaeon
TAATTTATCCCGTATATATTTAAACATATGCGAGCATACATTAGATGATTTTAATACATACAAACTTTTTTATACTATAAACTTAATTCTATTAGCGGATTGGTTAAGACACTTAATCCATATGAATAGGTGAAAAGTAAAATGGGAAAAGAAGAAAGCAAGGATAAATCCAATAGACGCCAGTATATCACAGGCATCGTCGGTGTAGCCGCGGGTGCAGCTATAGGATACGGTGTAAGCAGAGCTGTAACGCCTCCAGGGCCTCCCCCTCCTGGTCCAGGCGAGGTGAGAACCGTCCCTGTTACAGAGACAGCGACAAAAGTTGCTCCGGGAGAAGTTGCCTATCAGGTAGGTGGAACCCTCAGAGTCGGTCAAGAGAATGAACCTCTAACGATAAACCCGAACATCACTATGGCAGGGGACCCTTGGGGAGCTCAAGTTGAACATATGATCTTCGATAGATTAGTAGACGTCCTATATGATAGAACAGGGAAATCGATTACACACATTCCTATGATAGCGACAAAGTGGACCGTAGAAGACGGTGGAAAAACTTACATCTTCAATATAAGGGAAGGAGTGCAGATTCATAAAGGCTACGGTGAATTAACCGCTGAAGACGTCGCTTGGAACGTCAATGATACCGTTGGAAACCAGCGTGCACGAGTTTCAGTATTCTACTTTGTTAAAAATGCGGAAGTCATAGATGACTACCAAGTCGCAATATATTTAGAGGAGCCGTTCGCACCATTTCTATCAACAATCGCGTATCAAGGGTTAAGCATCATCCCCCAGAAAGCATATGAAGACATTGGCCATGAAGGTTTTGGTACAAATCCAGTCGGCACTGGACCGTTTGAATTTGACAAGTGGATGACTGGGGATTACATAAGTCTCAAGAAATTTCAGAATTACTGGAAAGATGGCTTGCCCATGGTAGATGAGCTCATCTATAAACCAATGCCCGACCTCTTTACGAAGACTCAAGCATTCCTCGCGGGCGAACTTGATATCATCGATACTGCTGACTACAAGGATATCGCCGATCTAGAGCAGAACCCCGATCTTAAACCCAATCGAATCGATGGCTGGAACTTTAATTTTCTATCGTTCAGAATCGATAAGCTAGCGGACCCCGATCTGTCCCCCTTCCAAGATGTCAGAGTAAGGCAAGCTGTAAACTATGCTGTAGATAGAGAGGAAATCGCACAAGCAGTCTATTACGGGTATGCTAGACCCACCTGTCTCCCTCTCATGCCACACGATCTCGGATACACTACCAAAAAATATTTCCCCGATCGAGCTGATCTCAATAAAGCTCAAGACCTGTTAGATGAAGCAGGCTACGGAGACGGATTTGAAACAACTGTCATTACACCCTCTGCATCTGCTTTAAAACGTGAAATCGAAGTAATACAAGCACAGCTAGCAAAAGTAAATATCAAACTGAATATCGACATGTACGATATGGGTGCTTGGATCAGCAAATACTGGGTACCTCCTGAAGAAAAGCAATTCATAATGTCACATGGCGATGTCGATAGAGTCACTGATGATTCTGACTCAGGTCTATGGTGGTTCTACTATCCAGAAACGATCGGATGGACGGGACTAGATTCCCCTGAAGCAGCTACACTTCTCGAAAAAGCTAGGACAGCAGTTGACCCCAACGAAAGGCATAACCTATATCTACAAATATTAGACATAGTGATCCCGCAAAGTCAATATGTCTACTTGGTAACTAGACAACTTTCTCAGCCAACATCAAAGAAAGTCTACAACTTCTATACAAAGCCGAAAATGAACTTCTACCAATTCGATGAAACATACTTAAGCGGTTAAATTTTTAAATCCCCCCTTTTTTATTTCATAGTGTTTTTCATGGACGACGTCATAGCTAGGAACATCGAGCGCCTCTGCACTGTTGAAATGAGAACACAGGGAATGCCCAGAGGTTTCATCCACAAATTAAATGGAATAGTGGAAGAAAAATTCGGTGCACCTACAACATTACTCACCGCCCAGAAAATTATTGAAAGAGTAAATAAGAATGATAACATTATCATCTCAGCTGGGGCAGGAATAGTTCCCTGGGTCCCGAAAGGAGAAACGGATGGACCTTTAGGGACAGCATCCTTAGCGTATGCACTAAATAAGGGTTTAAACCTAAAACCCATATTACTGACAGAAGAAAAAAACGTAGATCCTATCTCAGCGTCATGCGAATCGATAGGTCTAAAAATTTCTTCTCCAAAAGATTTTAAGAAAAAA
>CAYFUV010000012.1:0-1979 GCA_964346435.1 uncultured Candidatus Bathyarchaeia archaeon
CACAAGACATGGGGAGCGGTCGCTACGCAAGCCGCCGCCCAGGTTGCAAGCAACTTCCGGCTTGCTTCGCTCCTCATCTTCACATATTAAAGGGTGAATGATGGCTAAAGAGCGGATAGGCAAGCTTGAAAGATGGATATTGATACATTGTTATTTGAAGACAGTTAAAGGTGAGTTGCCTCCAAGTTGGGATTTATCTCGAATGGATAATGAATTCTATATGAAAGCCCTTTGGAAATATGATGTCTTAAACCACTATTTTAACTTAGAGCATTCAGATAAGATTGAAGGGTACACTGGCCCAAAGTTCAAAGATACAAAAAAGTACAGGGCAGCATTGGTATCTTGGTCTAGAGCCATTAGGTCGCTGATAAAAAAGGGTTTAGTTCAACGGCCAGATAAAACGACCCTGCTTGACCTCTTTCACAATCCGTGGGGATTGACCAAAAAAGGGAGAGAAAAAGCAGAAAAATATCTTAATGTTAATAGTCAGGATGCCGAATTGACTATTAACAATAAGAAAACAAACCCACAAGCATAACTAGACAATGCCCATGCTGAACCCTTAAAACCAAAGGTAATAACATGAAAAAAAGAATCCTGCTTATAACTCAAAAGCTATGGTTTATCATTATAACTGTCATAACTTGGTTTATTATAGGATGACTTCTATATTATCGCATTTTGGAATTGATTGAACCATCTTATATAGAAGGATTTTAGAGAGAAAAAGGAGTATCAGGAATTAAGAGAAGGTGAGGTTTATTAAGTTTATGGTGAAAATAAACGGCGAAAGATAGATATAAATTTTTTTCCTCTTTTAGTTTAAAATTTGTTTGACAGACATTTAAAAGGTTGCTAAGATAAAGGGGTAGTTCTATGAAAAAAGAAGAAGTCTCGTAGACTATAAAGCACGTAATCACACCTACTCAGGTGGCGAATTACTGCGCTGTTTTATAAAAGTCGGATGCGATAGTTTATCGCGCAACTATTTCTGTAATTGATTTCTTTCAGTGCAAGTCGCCTCACTAGGTTAGATAAGTCGTTGTGGCTTATTTGAACTCAGTGGGGCATTTTTTTTGGTGAATTTTAGCAGGAGATATTATGAATCTAAAACTTAAAACGGCAATTCTGGAAGCGGGAATAACGCAAAAGGAATTGGCCCAAAAAACACAAATCAATGAAGGTCTACTTTCGCTGGGCGTTAATGGACGGTATATCTTTGATGCCATTCAGAAGGCCAGGATTGCCAAGGCGTTGAAGAAGCCTGTAAGTGAATTATTCGAGTAAAGGGATTTCTAAAAAATGTCTGACCTATACAATTTTCCTATAAATTCAATCAAAGGCGTAGCGGGTGAATTTGTGGATTTGTATTCCAGTTACTTAGAGGTTCCTAAATCATTTTTGGCTATGACGTTTCTTGGGTGTCTGGGTAACACGCTTTCAAAAAGGCTTACGCTTGGCAGTGAGATAAAGCCGGAACCTAGACTTTATATTTTACTACTGGGTGAATCAGCAGATGAAAGGAAAAGCACTGCACTGATTAAGACTACTGAGCTATTCAAATACAGTTTTGATAAATTCGATGTCTGTTCAGGTATAGGTAGCGCAGAGGGATTACAGAGGAAGCTAAAGCAGAATAATAGGCTGATACTCTGTTTTGATGAATTTAATCAATTCGTGGCTAAGTGTTCAATCGAATCATCAGTTTTATTGCCCTGCGTAAATACCCTCTTTGAGAGTACATCTTATGAATCAAATACAAAGAAATATACTCTTAATCTACAGGACGTTCACCTTAGCTTTTTAGCGGCTTCTACTACTCAGACTTATGCAAAGATATGGGATAGGGCAGGTTTCAGGGATATTGGATTTACTAACAGAATCTTTATTGTACCCGATTCAGCTAATAAGAGGTTCTCGCTTCCTGAGAAGATACCTGAAAATGAGAAAAGGATACTTCAAAGTAAGCTAAAGGA
>CAYFUV010000013.1:0-53902 GCA_964346435.1 uncultured Candidatus Bathyarchaeia archaeon
GAACCAGGAGTAACTAAGACTGACGAGTGGAAGGGTAACTACCTGCCATACGGAATACCTGCTGGTACTTATGAAATAGTCGTAGCCGAGCATGAAGGCGGCTACATACAGTTGCTGACCGTTACGGCAGTCGTTAACTGGAATGGTATAACGACAGTCGTATTCGAGATGGACAAGGGAGCAAGCATCAGCGGATTCGTATGGACCAAGAACTGGATGAACGACTACAGAGCGGCATCGTGGATCACTATATCGGCCACGAGCGGATCCGGAACCAAGAGTACCGAGTCGAGAGACGGTGCTTATTCGATCTCCGGATTGAAGCCAGATACATGGACTGTCACTGGCGAACTGACTCCGCCAGGCGGAGATGCAGGATACGTTAGTGAGAGCATGACCGTGACTACAACTTGGGGTGCAGGTGCAGGCGGCAACACGTTCTATCTAGAAGAGTCTGGTATACCCATACCTGAGTTCCCAACGGCTATTCTGGCCTTGATTTCAGCACTAGCAGCGTCACTATTCCTAATGCGTTGGAGAAGAAGCCCAATCGTATTGGGAAGGTAGGCTGTTAGCAAGCCAATAGCCTAACCAAACTTCCCTTTTTTTATTTTTAAAAGAAAAATTAGAGTGATTTCTTTATCAGCATACGGTATAGAAACATTTAATTTTATGCTCTCGATGATTACATCGAAAAATCATATATTCATAGTTGAGCGAGATTGTCAAAGGAGTATAGGCATATAGTAAGGATCATGGGAACAGACGTAAATGGGTCCAAGCACATCTTAAATGGATTGACTGGTATAAAGGGCGTAGGAAAAAGTCTGGCTAGCGCGATAGTTCGTGTCGGTGGCCTTGAACCCGAGGCGCTTGTAGGAAATTTAACTGAACCCGACGTCGAAAAAATTGAGAAGATAATTGGAGACCTTGGTGGACATGGCATTCCAGATTTTATGCTTAATCGTAGAAAGGAACTTGAATCAGGTAGCGACACCCACCTAGTCGGTCCGGATTTAGAATTGAGAATAAAGACGGATGTGGACTCCATGAGGGCCGTAAAGTCATGGAAAGGCGTTAGGCATTCTTTGGGACTTAAGGTGAGGGGTCAACGGACAAAGACAACGGGAAGAACAGGAAGATCTGTGGGCGTCAAGAAAAAGATGATCATAGCAGCATCTAGAGGTAAGTAGAGGAGCTTGCGCTTTAATGGGAGATCCTAAGAAACAGAAAAGGAAATACGAGAAACCAAGAAATCCTTGGAGCCAGGAGCAATTGGCAGCAGAGATGAATCTGATTGGTGAATATGGGCTCAGGAATAAGCGCGAACTATGGCGATACAGAACAATGCTTTCGAAGATTAGGGGAATCGCCCGATCACTGTTGGGAAAAAGTGAAGAGGAAAGATCGCTTATCGAACAGAACTTTCTGAAGAAGCTAAGTCGAATGGGAATATTGCAAAAGAGTGCTACGATAGATGACATACTCGACTTAGACATCCGAGACTTGCTCGAAAGAAGATTGCAGACCGTAGTTTACCGATCAGGGATGGCGAATACTGTCCAGCAGGCTAGACAAATGATAGCGCACGGTCATGTGGAGGTTTCTGGGAGAACGGTTTTCGTTTCTGGATATCTCGTTAAGAGAACGGATGAAGCGAAAATAAAATACGCTCCAAATAGCGTTTTGAATGACAAATCCCATCCGATGCGAAAAGAGTCTAGCGAATCTCCAGAGCCCAAAAAAGGACTAGGCAATTGATACCTGAAATATCGATACCTTTGGCGCTCTTCATTGCAGGGATATTAACACAGACTTGGTTGATTAGTCGCTTTTCCAGAATATTGAGCAAATCATTATCTTTTATTGGTATCCCTTTCGGAATTTATATAATTGCTTTAGCAATTTCTTCTGCGATTAATGGGACTGCCGATACACTTTCTATTATATTACTCACTTTAGCCGGAGTTACACTGCTCTCTAAACCGTTGAAGAATGTGAAATGGGCTGCGATGCTAGCGATATTGATAGGTGCTCTTTTTACTTACTCGTTGAATCAACTATTTCCAAATATCCCATTTATACTTCTTTTACTCACCTTCTCAGTATTGGTATTGATGGCCTATCTAATTCTTAAGTTCGCTGAGGATTTATTCCAAACAATTGGTATGCTTTTAAACTTGCCTCCGGTATCAACAGCCATAGGCATATTTTGTATATTGAAAGCATTTATTTTAGTAATCTAGGATTTGAATACTTCAGGAATTGTCTATATGCTAAGTTTGATCGATAGGATGGAAGATTTAAAGAATCAGCATGCTTTATTTAGCAAGATGCTGTTGAAAGGAAAAGCCCGTTTCTTACTGTCCATTCTTATCGTGTTATCTGCCAAGATTATAGCGATTTTTTTCATCTATTATAGGCTCAGCATCCTGGGAGGTTTTCATACTCATTGGATGTCTCTATGGGGAGAAGTAGGCCCTGAACAAGATTGGTTATACCTTTTCTCTGCATGGGATACTGGATTTTATATTCAAATAGCTGAGAATTGGTACTCTTATCCAGCATACGCATTCTTTCCTGCTTATCCGGTTTTTATAAGAATTCTCTCCTTTATGATCAAGGATAGTTGGTTATCTGCATTCATATTATCTTTTGTTACAGGGATCGCTTGCGTTCCGGCATTTCAAGCTTTGGCAGAGGAGTATCAATCTAGGATGGGAGCATTTACTTCCACGATGGTAATGTCATTTTTCCCCTATGTTTTCTTATTTACAACTATGGCATACACTGAATCACTATTCTTGTTATCGTCTGTATTAACCTGGTATTTTTATAGAAAAGGCAAGTTGACTAGCGCAGGCCTTACCGCCTGCATCGCAACATTGAGTAAGATTTATGGAATATTTATTCTTATACCAATTCTCGTGGACATTCTTTACAATCGTAGTTTTAAAAAGATGCTAAATTTTTCATTTCCAATTTTTGCAATCTTATCATGGCTTTCGTATCTTTTTTATACAACTGGTGATTGGCTTATGTTTATGACCAGCCAGCAATACTGGAGAGAGCTTGGCATGGAATTCAATTGGATTAGGAGTTATCTACAGCCCCTGCTAGCTTTTGATACTTGGCGATTGTCCACCTTCAATTATATACTCATTGCTTTCATAGCTATTTTTGCGTTTATTATTTTCGGAACTTTAAATCTTGATTGGAGATTAGGGACGTATGCAATTGCCATGTATTTCTCATTACTCTACTTTAGCAATTTTCTTTCCCTTCCTCGCTTCCTTTCTTTTATTTTTCCTATATGGTTAAAATCCAGATTGGAAAATCCTCTACTTCTAATTATGATTATACCATTTTTTACCTTGATCAGCCTATTGATTTGGTTTCAATTTCTTGTAGGTGGATGGATAGCTTAGCAGAAGAGTGAATGTAAAAGATATAAGAGACACTTTCGCTCATTATAACGCTAAAATTATTTAAATTACGAGAAATATTCGAAAGATAAATTTGGTCCCGATAAAAAAATTCGCGGATATAAGAAATTTTTAAAAATTTAGGGGATTCTCCGGAGAATGAAGATAACGATTCTCGAGGAAAACAAAAACATTTTGCGCTTTATTCTTAGTGCTGTCTCTATACCTTTTGCTAACGCTATGCGGAGAATAATGATGGCGGAGGTTCCCACTATGGCGATTGATGATGTTATGATGTTCGAGAACACCTCAGTGATGTTCGATGAGATTTTAGCCCATCGTCTGGGCTTAATCCCATTGGTGACAGATCTGACCTCTTATCTGTTGCCCGCAGAATGCGATTGTAATAGCGAATTTGGGTGTAATAAATGCAGGGTATCCCTAACTCTCGATGTTGGTGCATCAGAGGAGGCAAGAGTAGTGCATTCAGGAGACTTGAAGTCTGAAGATGCGGATATAAGGCCAGTAAATAAAAAAATTCCGATAGTAAAATTAGCCCCGGGGCAAAAGTTAAAATTTGAGGCGTATGCAAGGCTTGGGAAAGGATTAGAACACGCCAAGTGGCAACCAGTCTCAGCGTGTACTTATAGATTTATCCCTAAGGTAAAGATCAATTTGAACAGATGCGATGGCTGTGGTGAATGTATCAAATATTGCTCAAAAAATGTATTCGCAACCAAGAATTCAAAACCGGAAGTAAAGAATGAAATTAATTGTACTTTATGCAATGAATGTATTAGACATTGTCCTATAGAACCATCGCCTATAAAAATAGATTACGATGATAGTTCTTTCTTATTCTACATAGAATCAACCGGTCCTCTCTCGCCTCGTATGATAGTCGAGGAAGCTGCTAAAATTCTAAGAAAAAAGGCTACGGCTTTAATCGAACAATATAAAAGAATTAAATAAGCAGAATGGTGCGGAAAGTGAAGTTAAGAACTTCGAATCCTGAGGCAAAAAAACTATTTCAATTTCTTGATAGACATGCCAAAAAGACCAAATCAAAAATGTGGAAAGGATTAGTTAATAATTTAACTAAGCCTAAGCGGTCAAGGATTTCAGTGAATGTTGGGAAGTTATTCAGATTAACTTCCGATGGAGATACTGTGGCCGTTCCTGGAAAGATCTTGGGATCAGGCTTAATAAAACATGAGTTAATTGTTGCCGCATATCATTTTACACCTCAAGCTAAAATTAAAATCGAGGCTGCTGGGGGAAAGTGTATCAATTTTTACGAGCTTGTTAAGAAAAATCCTAAAGGCTCGAATATCAAGATGATCAAGTGATAATTCATGACAAGAGAACCATTGATCATTGATGCCTCCGATCATATTCTGGGCAGACTAGCTAGTTATGTGGCCAAGATGGCATTGGAGGGACAAGACGTAATTATTGTTAACGCTGAAAAAGCTGTTATCTCAGGGAATAAGAAGAGTATACTTGATGAGGTCAAGAAGAAAATGAAGACTCGGTCTCTTGGCTCTCAGGAAAAAGCACCATCTCATCCAAGAAGATCTGATCTCTTTGTAAGGCGTGTAATAAGAGGGATGCTGCCTAGGAAAAAAACGAGTGGGAAAGTGGCTTATAAGAGAGTGAAAGTTTATATAGACGTCCCAGAAGAATACGCCAACAAACCAGCTTTGAGAATCTCTGAAGCAGAAGTATCAAGGCTTGGTCGTTCGCGTTATATTGCCGTCGAAGATATATCGAAAGAGATAAGTAAGATGTGATGTTCCCTTGAGCGAGAGAAAAAAAGTAGTCTTGGTGACTGGAAAGCGAAAAACGGCCATAGCAAAAGCAGTCGTAAAACCAGGTGCGGGAAAGGTTACTGTTAACGGATATCCTCTTGAGACTGTAAGCCCCGAGATAGCTAGGGAAAAAATGATGGAACCATTGATGTTAGCTGGGGATAAAGCCAAAACCGTTGATATTAGGGTGAACGTTCAAGGAGGAGGTTTTATGGGTCAAGCAGAAGCGGTTAGGATGGCTCTGGTGCGTGCTCTAATCAAATGGAATAGGAGTACGCAGTTAAAGCGTCTGTTCTCAGAATATGAGAGGACTATGGTGGCTGGAGATCCAAGACGTACTGAATCAAAAAAATTTGGTGGACCGGGACCTAGAAGAAGGAAGCAAAAATCCTATAGGTAGTTTTTGTAAATCTAAGGCGAATTAAAAAATGATGATTCCAGTTCGTTGTTTCACTTGTGGAAAAGTAATAGGTGATAAGTGGGAGGAATTCAAAAAAAGAGTAATCGAAGGAGAAGATACAGGAAAAGTCCTTGATAAACTTGGTATGGATAGATATTGTTGCAGAAGGATGTTTCTCTCACATGTTGAAGTCTTAGAGGAGTTACTGAAATACGTGAAGTCCTCTAAAAAGACGAAAAATACTGCTGTCTGAGGTATCCTATTGAGTTCAGTATATACGATAGAAAATGTTAGGGCAAGGAAAATCTTTGACAGCAGAGGAAACGATGCGATAGAAGTGGATGTCTCTACTAGGGGAGGATTTGGAAGGTTCTCGTCCCCTTCTGGCGCTAGTACAGGGAGATGGGAAGTGCAAGCATATCCTGAGGGTGGAGTTGATGAGGCAGTTAAGATCATTAATGAGCAAATAAAGCCAGAAATAATTGGAATAAGTGTGGAGAACCAAGAGAACATAGATTCTCTTTTACACGAGATAGATGGAACGGATAGATTTAGTAAGATTGGAGGGAATGTAGCTCTAGCAATTTCAATATCATCGGCACTTGCTGCCGCTTATTCAAAGAGGATTCCTCTTTTCCAGTATTTGTCTGGATTTCCTAGCAAAGAATTGCCACTTCCATTGGGTAATGTCCTTGGTGGGGGAATGCACGCTAGGGGAGACAGAACGGATATCCAAGAATTTTTAATTTTACCCTTAGAGGCAAAGTCATTTGGCGATGCAGCAAATGCAAATGTTAAGGTACATCAAAAATTAGTGAATATACTGGATAAAAAGGGAATAAAGCTGAGTGGGAAGGGAGACGAAGGTGCTTGGATAGCTGGACTCGAAACATTAAAGGCTTTGGAAGCTCTCGACGAAGCTTGCAGAGAAGTTGAGAAGGAGCTCGATATGAAGATCGGAATCGGATTGGATATTGCGGCATCAACCTTATGGGATATTAATGAGGAATGCTATGTTTATAAAAAGGACGGTAATAAGTTCGACGTTAGAGAACAAGTCGACTTTGTCCTTTCTTTAATTAAGGAATTCAATCTTGTTTATATTGAAGATCCGGTGCAAGAAGAAGATTTTGAATCCCTTGCTGAGTTAACAAAGAAGGCTGGAAAAGTACTTATCTGCGGAGACGATTCATTTACTACAAATATAAAAAGGCTTGACTTAGGATCAAAGCTCGGAGCAGGGAATGCGATTATAATAAAGCCCAATCAGGTAGGGACACTGACCGATACCTATAAAACAGTGAAAGGCGCGAAGTCTCTAGGATATACCACGATTACATCACATAGGTCAGGAGAAACATGCGAGCCTTTGATTGCTCACTTAGCTGTAGCGTTTAACTCTCCCATAGTTAAAATTGGAGTAATTGGGGGAGAAAGAGTATTAAAAATAAATGAGTTAATTAGGATAGAAGAAATGCTTGGTAAAAACGCCAAATTGGCTGAAGTTACACAATAGGTGAAGAAAATTATGAGTTCATATGGTGATGAGATTCCAAAAACAAAAGATATGCTTTTGCCATTAGAGGAAATATTGGCTGCGGGTTTACATATTGGTACTAGAATAAAGACTGAGGACATGGAAGAATATATATATAGAGTGAGACCAGATGGCTTATTCATTCTAAATGTTGGAAAGACAAACGAAAGAATATCATTGGCGGCCAAATTTATTAGTCGATTCGACCATTCAGCAACAATTGTAGTATCATCTAGGCTTTATGGCAGGGCTCCTGTTCAAAAATTTTGCGAGGTAACTAGAACAATTCCAATTGTAGGACGTTTTCTCCCTGGGCTCATATCGAACCCATTACAGCCAAAACATATAGAGCCCAAACTGGTCATGGTAACCGATCCTAGGGCTGACCGACAGGCCATGGAGGAAGCCTCATTGGCAGGCATTCCTGTTATTGCACTTTGCGATACCGATAATACATTTAGTAGCGTTGACTTAGCTATTCCAGTAAATAATAAAGGCAGAAGGGCCTTAGCAATGGTTTATTGGTTATTGGCAAGACAAGTGCTTAGGGAAAGAAAGGAAATACCTGTTAATGGAGATATTCAAATGACCGTAGATGATTTCGAGACAAAATTGACGATGACCGCGCCAAAAACGGGCGGTGAGATTTGAGAATAAGAAGACCATGCCAAGCTGGAGCATTTTATCCAGATAAACCCTCATCCCTAAAGGCGGAGATAGAAAAATGCTTCTTTCATAGATATGGGCCAGGAAAAATTCCAAAAGCCAACAAAAACCAACTGAGTTCTCTTTTAGGTCTTGTTTCTCCCCATGCTGGTTACATGTATTCAGGCCCAGTTGCTGCACATTCTTATTATGCTTTGGCTATGGAAGGAACCCCAGAAAGCGCGGTAATAGTGGGACCTAATCACACAGGTATGGGAAGCGGGGTCTCAATTATGACTGCTGGAAATTGGGTCACTCCTCTTGGCGAGTTGTCCATAGATAACGAGATAGCTGAAGAAATTGTAAATAATTCTGAAATAGTCGATGTAGACGAGAAAGCGCATTTATATGAACACGCAATAGAGGTTCAACTCCCATTCCTTCAGTACCTCTATGGCAAGAGTTTACTTTTCGTTCCAATATGCATGATGATGCAAGATTTAGAAACGAGCACCGAGCTCGGTGAAGCTATGGCAAAGTCCATCGTCAATAAGAACGTGGTAGTCATTGCATCATCTGACATGACACATTATGAAGAAGGAAAGATTGCCGAAGATAAAGATAAGGAAGCGATCAATGCCATGACTGTACTTGATGAAATAGAATTATTCAGGACTATCGAGTCTAGAATGATATCTATGTGTGGATACGGGCCTGTAATTTCGACATTAGCTTGTGCAAAAAAGCTTGGAGCTACAAAGGCCAAATTACTATCCTATAAAACCAGTGGAGACATTACAGGAGATCACTCTTCCGTTGTTGGATACGCCTCCTTAATATTTAAAAAGTAAGCCTCCAAAAGCACCTGATTTAAATTACTTAATACACACTCACATATGCCTAACGGCTAGCATTCTCTGCACCATAAACTTTTAGGCACTTTTCAAATTATTAGTCTCATATATGGTGGATATCATGGGCAAAGGTTTCGGTTACGGAAAAGCCATCCTTTTTGGAGAACATTTTGTGGTATACGGCCTTCCTGCAATAGTCAGTGCGATCGGATCAAAAACAACGGCCACTGTTAAGAGATTAGCTAAGCCAGGCATACGCCTCATTGACGATAGGCCAGAAGTCCCAGGATATAAGAAAGAGAAGAAAGACGAACAGAATAAATCTATAGATAATATATTGAAATTCTTTAGATTCGAAACTGATAGAGAAGGCTTAGAGGTTAAATTTGGTGGAGAACTTGTGGCCGCCAGTGGTATAGGCGCCAGTGCTGCAAGTTGCGCCGCTCTTTCAAGAGCTCTGAATGACGAATTAAACTTAGGTTTCGATAACGAAAGAATAAATGCTTCTGCATATGAAGGAGAAAAGGGCTATCATGGCACGCCTAGCGGAATAGATAACACGGCCGCTACTTATGGCGGATTGATCTGGTTCCAAAGGAATTTACATGGGGGACCTAACATAATGGAAAAGTTAAAGATGAGAACGCCCGTCGAAATTGTAATTGCTAATACAGGGATAACGGCCAGCACAGCTAAGGTAGTAGCTGATGTTAAGACACGAAAGGATGAACAACCTAAGAAATTTGATCAAATATTCAAAAAGTATGATCAAATTGTGATAGAAGCCAAGGATGCTTTGATTGAAAATCGTCTCGAGAAGGTAGGAAATCTCATGGAAGAAAATCAGGAACTACTTAGACAGATCGGAGTATCTTCTTCCGATCTAGAGAATCTGATAAATATGGCCTTGGAACAAGGGGCTTTGGGGGCAAAGCTAACCGGAACTGGTAGGGGAGGAAATATGGTTGCATTGACTCCTGGTATAGACCTGCAAGAGAAAGTCTACAATACTTTCGTTAAGCGAGGTTATACTTCTTGGAAGACACTAATCGGAATCTAATGAAAAGGGCTAAAGATTATGAATGATCGAGGCGTTCTAAATGGGATTTAGAGAATATATTAAACAATTATCTGATGAAGGAAAGCTTGTGAAAGTAAAAAAAGAAATTTCAAAGAATCTAGAAATTTCTGGCTTACTTAAGGCTATGGAACCGGCTCCAATTATTTTTGAAAAAGCTGAGTATCCAAAAGTAGACGTTAATAAGTACATTCATAGGTGAAGGTATTGAAGCTAAATTCAGAAGAAATCAAGATGCTTAATGGGAAATACGGAAATGCTGTAAAAAAAAGTATGGAAATTATTACAGCTTTGGGAGATATTTTCGGTGCAGATGAATTGGTGGACGTAAGTTCTGTTCAGGTTGCCGGCGTTAGCTATGCAAACCTTGGTGAGGCGGGACTGGAGTTCCTTAATGAGATGGCTAAAGATGGAAAAACAAAAGTATTAACGACATTGAATCCAGCTGGCATGGATTTGGAAAATTGGAAAGACTTAGGAATAGATTCAGAATTCGCAGAGAATCAAAAGAGAGTTATCGAAGCATTTGAAAAGATGGATATAATATCAACATGTACTTGCACTCCATACTTTATAGGAAACATTCCGCATTTTGGTGAGCACGTCGCTTGGTCGGAGTCCAGCGCAGTTTGTTATGCGAATTCAGTTCTTGGAGTAAGAACAAATAGAGAGGGAGGACCCAGCGCTTTAGCGGCAGCTTTGACAGGTAAGACAGCGGGATATGGACTTCACCTAGAAGAAAATCGGCAGGCTGAGTTAACTGTAAATGTGAACGCAGAAATATTTGAAACATATAGGTTTGGGGCCTTGGGCAAAGCTATTGGAGATAAAGCAGGGGGGAAAATAGCATACATAAGAGGCGTCTCTAAAGCTTCAGTCGAAGAGTTGAAATCTCTATGTGCGAGTATCGCTACCTATGGAGGAACTGCTATGTTTCACATGGAGAGTATAACTCCTGAGAGCAGATTCACAAAAATTCCTAGAGATTCTATTACCATAAATGAAAGCGATATTAATAATATTATTAGAGAATTAACTGACGATTCTGAAGTAGATTTCGTAAGTATAGGATGTCCTCATTGTTCTATCAAAGAAATCGCAAAGATCGCCTCCCTTTTAAAAGGAAGGAAGGTAAAGAAGGAACTGTGGATAACAACAGCACGTCCAATTAAAGGGATCGCGGATAAGATAGGCTATAGTGATATCATTGAATCTTCTGGTGCGAAGTTTGCTTGTGACACTTGCTGTGTGGTTGCACCGATTAAGGGACGCTTCAGAACTCTTTGTACCGACTCTGCTAAAGGATGCTATTATGCTAGGGGAAAGAACAAGTTTAAAACGAAATTGAAATCAATTGAGGAATGTATAGAGGTTGCATTGAGTTGAAACTTAAAGGTAGAAAAATTTGCGGAGGAAGGGTAAAAGGAGAGGCTCTAGTTACGAGCCAAAACATAAGTTTTTTCGGTGGAGTAGATCCAGATACTGGAATAGTAACTGAGAAAGATCACGAGCTAGAGGGGGAAAGTATATCGGGTAAAATCCTTGTCTTTCCAACAGGAAAAGGATCAACGGTAGGATCCTACAGTCTTTATCGGCTTAAGAAAAATGGAAAAGCACCATCTGCCATATTGAATAAAAACTGTGAACCAATCATTGCTGTTGGTTGCATAATATCAGAAATTCCGTGCGTTGATCAAATAGAAATTGAAAAGATCCAAATGGGTTCTCTTTTAGAAGTAGATGCCGAAAAGGCGATAATCGATATTGAGTCGCCATCATGATCATCTATGCATTCTATTGATTAAGCTTTGTTAGCCTTTACAGCGAAAGGAGATATGGTTTTTTGAAAAAAACTATTGGGAGAAAAGTTGATCACATACGAGTTGGAATTATGGAGTCCGTGGAGTCTAACATAGATCCTGGATTTAAAGATGTTAAGTTAATTCATAATTCCCTACCAGAGATCGATTTAGGAAAAGTCGATATTTCTACAGATTTCCTTAATTATCGTCTCAAAGCGCCGCTAATAATCGAATCCATCACCGGAGGCACGCCCCAAGCCACAAGGATCAACAATAATTTAGCCGAGGCAGCTGAAGATGTGGGTATCGCGATTGGTGTTGGAAGTCAGCGAGCTGCCTTGGAGGATGAAAAGATGATCGAAACTTATAAAATAGTTAGGGAGAAAGCTTCATCAGTTCCTGTTTTAGCCAATCTTGGAGCCCCTCAATTACTTAACAAAAAAGCAGAGGAATATGCTAGGGAAGCAATTGACATGTTGAATGCAGACGCTCTATTGATACATCTAAATGCTTTGCAAGAGGCAGTTCAACCTGAAGGTCAAACAAGTTTTAGTGGAGTAATTAGGATGATATCAAAAATAGTCGGTAAAGTCAATGTCCCAGTAATTATTAAAGAGACGGGGGCTGGAATATCGCATGAAGTGGCTGAATGCCTAAAATCAACTGGCGTATCAATAATCGATGTGGCTGGCCTAGGAGGAACAAGCTGGGCTGCCGTTGAATACTATAGGGCATCTAGGGCTCAAAATGATCAGAAGGCAAAACTAGGTAAAACATTTTGGGATTGGGGCATCCCCACAGTAGTTAGCTTAATTGAAGTCGGCTCTATCCCAGAAATCAAGGTGATAGCGTCTGGAGGGGTTAGAACTGGAATAGATGTAGCAAAATCCTTGGCCTTAGGTGCTGAACTTGCTGGAATGGCGCTCCCTTTTTTGAAACCAGCAATGAAAGATAGTAAGCAGGTAAAAATTTTATTGAGAAATATCGCCGAAGAACTAAAAACAGCAATGTTCTTAACTGGTGCTAGAAATGTTAGCGAAATGAAAAAAGTTCCTGTAGTTATTACTGGAATTACAAAAGAGTGGTTATCCCAAAGGGGATTTGATACCCGATCTTTATCAAAAAGAAAGCCAATGTACTTGCGTGCCAAAATAAAATAAACTTAAGAATTTGATTTTGCGATTTTATTTTTCAATTGAGATGAATTGGTAATGAAAAAAAGTTCTCAAATATCAGGATTTTTCAAACTAACTCCTAATGAAAGGTTAAAGATGGTAAAAGATTTTGCTTCACTATCTAACGAAGAATTGAAGCTTTTAAAGAGTACTGGGGCATTAGGAATTGACCAAGCAAATCGGATGATTGAGAACGTTATTGGAACTATGCCTGTTACTCTAGGCATGGCGACAAACTTTCTGATAAACAATAAAGATTACCTAATCCCTATGGCGATCGAAGAACCTTCAGTAGTTGCAGCTGCGAGCAATTCTGCAAAGATGGCTAGAGCAAAAGGAGGATTCGTAGCGAGTAGTACTGATCCCGTTATGATAGGCCAGATACAAGTTGTAGGGGTATCTGATCCCCATAGAGCAAGAATCGAAATAATGTCTGCAAAGCGATCAATACTTGATAAAGCAAACGAACAGGATCCAATTTTAATTTCTAAGGGTGGTGGAGCAAAAGATTTGAAAGCAAAGGTTTTGGAGACAGCAATGGGGAAAATGTTGATCGCTGAAATTCACGTTGACTGTAGGGATGCGATGGGCGCTAATGCTGTGAATACAATGGCGGAGGCTATCGCTCCACTTATCGAGAGAGTAACTGGTGGAAGAGTTTATCTTAGAATAATATCAAATTTGGCTACGGAAAGATTGGCTAGAGCCAAAGCTGTATACTCTAAAGAAGAGTTGGGAGGAGAAGAAGTGGTTGATGGTATACTTAACGCGTATGCTTTTGCATTTGCAGATCCCTATCGATGCGCTACGCATAATAAAGGAATAATGAATGGTGTAACCGCTGTTGTTTTGGCTACGGGAAATGATACTAGGGCTGTTGAAGCCGGTGCACACGCATATGCTGCAAGAACTGGAAGATATGAGCCCTTGTCGGTCTGGGAGAAGAACACTGATGGCGATCTTGTTGGGACTATTGAATTGCCAGTTGCAGTCGGTCTTGTAGGTGGAACTACTGCGATTCATCCAATAGCAAAAATAGCGGTGAAGATACTCGGTGTTAAAAGCGCACCAGAACTGGGCGAGGTTATAGCCTCTGTTGGTCTCGCTCAAAATCTAGCTGCGATTAGGGCTCTCGCCGTTGAAGGAATTCAACATGGTCATATGAAATTACATGCTAGGAACATCGCGCACATGGCTGGTGCAACAGGAGAAATTATTGAAAAAATTGCAGATAAGATGGTAAAAGAAAAGAAAGTAAGACTTGATTTCGCAAAAAAATTGCTTGAGGAGATAGGTTCTAAATAACGTTCTTACAGTAGGACAGCTTTTGCCTTGATTGTGTTAGAATATAATTAAATAGATTTCAAACCATGATAAATACAATCTTTGAAAGCTTTAAAGAGATTATTTCATAGACATACAGAAAAGGAGATTTTCTGAATTTGCCTCCATGGGTAGAGAATTTTCTAAGAAAAATGATTAGTGAAAAAGGAACCATTCACTTAACATTAATTGATCCAGAAAGTACCAAGGTTAACGAAGCCGTTAATATCTCGAAATTCGCTGAGGAGACAGGTTCTTCTGGAATAATGGTTGGTGGTAGTACAGTTGCATCTATTCAACTTCTTGACGATATTGTTAAGAATATTAAAAAATCTGTTGGCATACCATTGATACTCTTTCCAAATGGAATTACGGGTATAAGCAGGTATGCTGACGCCATTTTCTTCAGCTCCCTTTTGAATTCCAATAATCCATACTACATCACTGGAGCTCAAGCCTTGGGAGCGCCATTAGTCAAGAAATACAAGATTGAACCCATACCTTTAGGCTATATAATAGTTGGCGATGGTGGAACAGCGGGTTTTATAGGCCAAGCGCGTCAAATACCTTACAAAAAACCAGAATTAGCAGTAATCTATGCCATGGCCGCCCAATTTTTAGGAATACGTCTTGTTTACCTTGAAGCTGGATCTGGAGCAGAATTACCAGTTCCTTCTGCGATGATAAGCAAAGTAAAAAGAAACGTAGACATTCCAGTAATTGTAGGTGGAGGCATTAGATCTGTAAAGGAAGCTGAAATGGCAGTCAAAGCTGGAGCCGACATCATTGTAACTGGGACAATTGTTGAGGGCGTCATGTTGAAAAATTTGAAAGGAATTATTTCAGCTATCGAAAAACGTGCGAGTGCGCTCTAGGGAGGTTTTTTCCATAATTAGAAAGTTTTCAGGTATCTCATCGGTTGAAAGGACTGTTCTATATTACAGAATAATTCGAAGACTATCATTCCCCACTATGCGTTCCATTGTCATATCATTATTCTCAATAAACCTAGTGGGAAGCTTTTTAACTTTTTTTTTAATCGAAAAAAATATCTTGGCTCTAATTCAAGGACTGTATTTTGGATTTATTGCCCTATCGATTCCTTCTTTGGTTGCTGACCTATTAAGCTATAAATTCTTTTTGAAAAAGGACCCTCTATTCCATTTGAGAAGATGTTTCGCTTTATCGCTTTTCTCCTGTACGATTTGGATCTTTTTTTTATTATTCGGGTTCGTCCTAAACTTTTTCTTCCCTTCTTTTAAAACTCCTGAAAACGCATTTTATTTAGGTCTATTTATAATCCTTCCACTTCGTTACATTGCGATTTTTTCAATTTCTCAAACCAATTTGCTAGGAAAGACTTTCTTTGCAATATCACAACCTCTAGCATGCTTAATTTCAACCACGTATTTAGTACGGGCACTTGAAATGCCAACAGTATTTGGTCTCTCTCTATTTCTGGTTAGTGCTACTTTTTCAATAATTGTTGCACTTTCGCTTATCAACTATATCGAAATTAATGGGCTAAGAAGGATAGGAATGTCTCCTATGAGCGCTTTCAAAGCTTTTCTCGCAGTTTTTTTAGATGGAAAAAATGAGATGGTGGAAAAATTTCTTGATACGTTGGGAGTTAAACGGAATATATCCATAGTAGCCCTAAAATTCAGAGAAAAAAAATCTAAAAAAAATAAGGGGATCATGGTCATATCGAACTTTCATCCGGGCCCTTTCTTAAACGTTGGAAGCAGTATCCTTCCCTACAAGATTCAAAAATACTTTGAAAATAAGGCAAATGTATTGGTATCTGTGCCTCATGGAATATCAGGTCATGAAGGTAACTTAGTTTCTCAGAAACAGAATCGAGAAGTGATCAAGGTTATAGAAAGAATTCTGAGAAATAATAAATTCTCAAGTTTTTGCACTCCTATGGTATGTTGTAATGAAGGGTATGCAAGAGCTAACTGCCAGATCTTCGACAATTGTGCGTTAATTACTTTAACCCAGTCACCAGAAGATATGGAGGATCTGCCTTTAGAACTAGGCTCGGAGATATCTAGAGAGGGTAAGAGGTATTTTAAAAAAATAGCCTTAATAGATGCCCATAACTCAATAGATAGCGTTAGGAAATATTCAGATGAGGAAATCCAAAATTTCAAGAAATCCGCTCTATCTGCTATGAGAAATGCAACTAGAAGTAAACTTCAAAAATTCAAGTTTGGTTCTGCAAAAAGGGTAATAAAAGATTTCACTGTTGAAGAAGGATTTGGTCCAGGAGGATTAGTAGTTTTCTTAATAGAAGTAAATGACAAGATAATAGCCTATATAACCATAGATGGAAACAATATGATTCCAGGACTTAGGGAAAAAATTCTAAACGCATTGAAAGAGCATGGCGTAGAACAAGGCGAAATAATGACCTCGGATACTCATATGGTTAATGGTTTGGTCTCAGCTAAGCTAGGATATAATCCAGTTGGAAAGGTTGTTAACGAAAAATTACTTATAGACTATATTAAAGACGCTGTTGAAGAGGCCAAAGAAAATCTTGAAGACGCTGAAATATCTATAGGATCCGGTGAAATAATTGTCAAAAGTTTTGGTACAGAAATGTTCAATAAATTAACAGGATTTATGTATCAGGTTTCTAAATTAGTTTTGGCCTCCCTAATCTTTTTCGTATCTGCCTCATTTGCTTTAGGATTAATCATTTTGATCTGAAATTATGGAAAGATGCTTGAATGAGAATTCACCGCATGCAACTGCCGAGAGAGGTAATAGTTGGACAAAATGTATTGAACCAGACTGGGAAAATAATCAAAACTCTAGGATTTTCAGAAGAAGCTATTGTGGTAACAGGTCCGAAGGTATCCACGATAATTTCTGAGTCACTCGAGAACTCACTTGAGAGAGAATCTATTAAAATGGATTATGTAATTGTCAACGAATCTATTTTGAAATACGTGAATCAAGTTGAAAAGAAGATTGAAGAAAAAAAGCCAGCTTGCGTTCTTGGAGTTGGCGGAGGGAAGGATATAGATGTGGCAAAGCTTGGATCAGCAAATAAGGGGATACCCTTTATTAGTATACCTACGGCAGCTTCTCACGATGGTATAGCGAGTTCTCAAGCATCAATAAAAGGATTCGAAAAACCCTACTCAATTAAAGCCCAGACTCCTGTGGCGATAATTGCTGATACAAGCCTCATAGTCAATTCACCATATAGGCTAACCGCAAGCGGGTGTGGTGATATAATCGCTAAGTACGTGGCAGTTAAAGATTGGGAACTGGCTAGCAAGATGGTAGATGAATATTATGGGGACTACGCTGCAAACCTAGCATTAATGAGCGCTAAATTGGTGATGAAAAGTTCTGGGGATGTAAGAAAGAAGAAAGAGGAAGCCATTAGGACTGTAGTTGAGGCTTTAATAAGTTGTGGCGTTGCTATGAGTATTGCAGGAAGTAGCAGACCATGCAGCGGGTCTGAGCACATGTTCGCTCACGCTCTGGATTTAACCGCACCAAACAAAGCCTTACATGGTGAAAAATGTGCTATTGGAACAATTATGTGCGCCTATCTTCAAAAAAGGAACTGGAAAAAGATTAGAAAAGTCCTGCAGATAATAGGTACGCCAACAAAAGCAGAAGAAATAAACGTTAGTACCGAAGATATTGTTAAAGCTTTAATTACGGCCCATAAAATTAGGCCTGATAGGTATACTATTTTAAGTGTAAAAAGGTTGGATCAAAAGATGGCTGAAGACATAGCAAAAGCTACTTTTGTTGTAGATTAATTCAACTATCGTTTATTACAAATAAACAACGAGCACCTCAAGTACTAGCCAAAGTTTCAGTGCTCCTAACTCCTTTTAATGAATTTATTTCTGCCGTAAGGGCTTTAAGTTCTTTGTAACCTGGCGTTTCTATGAATGCCACGATATCCCATCTTCCGAACACGATGTATGCTTTTTTAATCGTCTCTATCTTCTTTAATGAAGATAGTATCTCTTCAACTCTTGTGGGGGCAGTCTTAATTAAGATACACGCATCCAACATATCCCAATCAACTCTTTTTTACTTCTGCCAAAGTCTCAGTGAATACTACGCCACCAATCTTCCCCATTTTCATGATTACTTCTCCAAGATTCTCATAGCCTTCAGTCTCTAAATCCACCACAACATCATATCTTCCGAGAACCGCAAAAACTTTTCTAACTTCCGTAAATTGTTTCATCCTATTTACTACTTCATCAAATCTTCCACTTTCTGTGCGAATAAGAACACATGCACCTATCATTAAAATCAACCCCAAAAATTCTTAAAATTTTTAGCTCGCGATATAATTATCTATACTGGCTTTACTTAAAATTTCTTTGGAAATCATTTCGTTTGAGCTCCAGTAAATCATATGATTTTTTATCTTCAAAATGAGGTATTTTTAAGATCATGCAAAAAGAAATTGCGTTTATTACTACGAATCCGCACAAGGCTCGCGAAGTCAAAGAGATCCTTTCATCATTTTCAATTAATATAAAGCAATTATTCTCTTTCTCAATAGAAATCCAATCAGACAAAATTGAAGAGATCGCGAGAATATCCGCAATCGAAGCAGCAAAAAAAAGCAGGCAAATCGTCTTAGTAGAAGATTCTGGGCTATTTATCAAAAGTTTTAACGGATTCCCTGGGCCTTATTCTTCTTATATCCAAAAAACTATCGGTAATGACGGAATTCTTAAACTTATGAAAGGAATAACGGATAGAAAGGCTACTTTTCGAAGTGCTGTAGGATTCTGTACTCCAAATGACTCTCCATTAATTTTCGTGGGCGAAGTTCATGGAAGAATATCTCGAAAAGAAAGGGGCATAATGTGGGCATTCGACCCGATTTTTATACCAAATAATACGAATAAGACTTATGCCGAGATGTCGCGAGAGAAGAAGAATAAAATATCGCATCGAAAGAAGGCTTTAGAGAAGTTTGCATTATGGTTTAAAAAAGGATTCCCAGAATCATAGACGGTATTTTCACCCACCAATCCTTTCAACAAAATATCTGCCTCGCCTCTCTATCTGTTGCGCTTTCTTAAAGACTTTTTCAGCTATTTTATTTCCAACTTCCTCCTCATATCCACTTTTCACCGCAGTAAGACATTCTTCTGCAAAATTGTGGTGAGTGCTGTACAAAGCCCTCTTAAGAAGATGGAGATCAACTCCCATATCTTCCATCTCGTCTGAGTAGAAGCTAAGTCCAAAATCGATGAAAAAAATTTTTTTCCCATCAACAATAATCATATTAGAGCTTGTAAGGTCACCATGAATCAAATTATTTCTGTGAAGTCTGCCAATTTGACTTCCAATTTGCATGCAAATCTTTTTTCTATTCTCTTCATTCATTCTTTCTAAAGCCTCTTTAACTCTTTTTCCATCTATAAATTCCATAATTATATTGGAGTTTTCCATTGATAGGACTATTGGGGTTGGAACACCAAGTCTTCTAGACATGGACAAGTTTTCAGCCTCATGTATCGTTCTATATTCTCTAAGTTTCTTATCCAACTCGGCGACTCTGTAAAGTTTTGGCACTCTTTTTTTTATTATAACTTTCTCGTTATGCCATTCTGTTAGGTATAGATTTGCCTCTGCTCCTTTTCTTATTAAAATCCAAGGTTTTTCTAGACTCTTCTCCATAGAACCTCATCCAAACGCCACTTGGGTTTAACATAACTTTTTTCTATACTTATTGAAATTCCTTGCTTGAATGCCAAATAACCTGTCCATGCGATTTGCGCCCCACAATCTCCGCTGAATTGAGGTTCTACAACATGGAATCTTGAGTTATGATCCTTAGCAATCATTCTTAACATGTTCTGTAGACGTTTATTTGCAGCAACCCCACCAGTTAAAAGGAGCTCTTTTTTCTCAGTATGTGCTAAACTCCTTTCGACAGTCTCAACCAGCATAGAGAAGGAAACCTCTTGCAAAGAGTGACATAAGTCTTCAATTTTGAATCCTTGCTTAAATTTTTTCAAAGAGGCGGAAAGGATGCCCGAATAGGTAACGTCGTTTCCTTTGACAGTATAGGGCAATTCCAAAAATTTTTTGCTCTTAAGCGCCTCACGTTCGACTGCAATGCCTGATGGTGGAGATAAACCTACCTCTCTTGCAAACATGTCTAAAAGGTTTCCGATTGTTATGTCTTCCGTTTCTCCAAAAATCCTCCATCTGGACCCAGCGTTCGCAGTTATTAGTGTATGTCCTCCCGATACCAACACAACTAAAGGGTCTTCAGCACCAGTAACTAAGAAACCTATCTCTATATGGCCAATCGCATGATTGATAGGCACTAAAGGTTTATCAAAAAAATTTGCGAGAGCTCTTGCTACAGTTGCACCCATCCTTAAGGCTGGCCCTAAACCTGGACCAGCTGAAAAGGCAATTGCCATTAAGTCCTCTGGGTGGATTTTGGCATCTTTAAATGCTCTAGAAATTACTTTAGATGAGACTTCACAATGATGTTGAGCTGCCTCGCGTGGATGTATTCCCCTCCCTGGCAGAGGCGTATATACCTCTTTCGAATCGGAAAGTATTTTTCCATCGCTAGTTGCTATGCTGGCGCCAAATGTATGAGCAGTGGATTCCAATCCTAGGAAGTAAATCGATTTTTTCAACAGAGACCCGTCATTAAGCAAGCGTTCTTTAAATTTGAAATTTATATCGCTTAAATTATCTCTCCCAATTTACCTACAAATTGAAGACTATGATAATTAAAGTAATAGAGAATATTGTAGTATCGAATTAAGTAGGATTATGTCCAAGTAACCTCTGGCTTTCTTACCAACCCATAGATCGTTACTACGGCCCCAGATGCTATTGCTAGATATCCAATAAAAACGAGAATTCTGCTTTCTTTAGTTTCCTCAATATACGTCATATATTTCTCTATTACTGAAAAAATTACTTCCTTTTTGTAAAGTTCAGAATATGTATTGTCAAATATGAAATAGTAAGTGCTCACAACATCGACATGGAAAGTTATGTTGAAACTTCCAGTTTTTGCTCGCTCAATTATGAATTTTACACCCTCTTCTCCTCTCTTCCATCTCTGGAATTCTTCTCCACTCACTACGTAAAAGTTGATATCTCCTTCTTCACCAGTTGCTGGAACTCTTATTGAAGCAAAACATGTTACAGTAACATTCTCAGAAAAATCTGCCTCAAGGACTTCTTGATCCCCTACAACGAAGGAATAATTATCAAAAATTGACCTCGATTCCAATTTGGGTATATTAACAGTGTAAACATAAGTACCAAATAGAACCATAAGGATTCCCAGTATTACTAAAGAAATTCCTCCTAAAATAGCTCCAAACCTCATTAATTTCACGCATCATGATTTCAAGAATTAATATTCCAGTATCTTTCTCTTGGTGCGTTTTATTATATAATGTTTGGGGCCATTAGAAATCAATAGCTCGGTTGAACTTTTGGAAAAGAAAAGACTTATTTTGGAGCAAGTATTGAAAGAATAAAAGATAATTGTGAAAAATAATATTTTCGAAAAGAATCGCCAATCAAGGCTAGAAAAGTTTTTTCATTTACTTAATATCTCGAAAAAAATCATTTAATATAGAGGGAATAAAAATGGCCATGTTTTCCGCTCCAGGAGCATACGATCGCGCAATTACTGTTTTTTCACCAGATGGAAGACTTTTTCAAGTTGAATATGCGTCAGAGACTGTAAAAAGGGGCGCAACCGTATTGGGCATTTCTTCACCAGAGGGAGTAGTTCTTGCTGCAGAAGAAAGAACCTCCTCTAAACTCCAAGATCCCTCATTTATGTGGAAAATATTTCAAATAGATGAACATATTGGAGTCGCAGTAGCAGGATTAAGTTGTGACGCACATGTCCTTGTCGATCAAGCTAGGATATATTCTCAAAGTAATAGACTAATGTATGACGAGCCCATAGATGTCGAAATACTCACTCGAAGAATCGGGGAAATAGAGCAAATGTACACTCAACACGGGGGTGTAAGACCATTTGGCATATCATTAATATTCGCCGGTATAGATAAAAAGGGAAGTCGGATTTTCTGGACAGATCCTAGTGGGGCTTATTTGGCTTACAAAGCATGGGCCATAGGATCTGGAGGAGACGCCTCAAACGAAATACTTGAATCAGAATATCGTGACGAAATACATTTGGAAGAAGCAATAATACTTGCCCTTAAATGCATGGCAAAAATTTTAGAAGAAAAAATTTCCCCTCAAAAAGTCAGAATGGCAATAATACCTGCAAAAACAAAAAAATTCAAGAAACTTTCAAACGACGATATTGACAAATATTTAAAAAAGGTTGACTTCGCCAAAAAGGCTGCCTCAAAATGAGTGAAAAATATGCTACAGCAAGGATCGATATTGGCGGAGAAAAATTTGAAATTATTGTGAAACCAGACTTTGCTTTTGACTTCAAAAGGGGAAAGCAAATCCCAATCTCAAAAATTTTAGTGATCGAAGAAATTTACTCTGAAGCAAGTAAAGGAAGCAGGGTTTCCACTGAAAAACTTAAAAAAAGTTTCGGCACAACCGAGGTCCAAAAAATTGCAGAGGAGATTATGAAAAATGGAGAACTTCAAATCACTACAGAACAAAAGAGGCGACTTATAGAGGAAAAAAGGAAACAAATAATCGATTTCATTTCAAGAAATTGCAAAGACCCAAGAACTGGGGCCCCCCACCCTCCTTTAAGAGTTGAACAAGCGTTATCTCAGATAAAAATCCCAATAAATCCCTTCAAAAGCGTTGAGGAACAATCAAAATTAATAATCGAACAATTAAGATCAATACTTCCAATAAAAATGGAGCAGATGCGAGTTGCAGTAAAAATTCATCCTGAATACATTGGTAAAGCATATGGTATGGTTAAAAATTTGTCTATCATAGTCAAAGAAGAATGGTTATCTGATGGTTCTTGGGCTGCGATCGTTGAAATGCCCGCCGGAATTTATAACTCATTTATTGATAGAATGGGTAAGGCGACGCAGGGATCGATTCAAACTAAAATATTAAAGTAAGAATGAGACTTTCCGTTATAGATCCTAATTATTTTTTTATGGACGGAGTTGGCAATGTCAATAAATATTGAAGAAAGAGAATTGGTAGTTCCAGGCCAAATGCTGGCTGAAGGGAATTACGTTCCTGGGGAAAATACGTATAAAGAAGGAGAAAAAATCTACTCTCAAAGTCTTGGGCTTTTTAATCTTTCGAATAAAAAGCCCACTGTCGTACCTCTAAAAAGTTGTTATATCCCTTCGGTTGGAGATTACGTGATAGGTGTGGTAACTGATGTCGAGATCTTTGGCTGTTTAGTTGATATTAATGCCCCATACCCAGCTTTATTACCCTCTTCAGATATTGTTGGGAGGAGGCATAGGGATAGAGGGAATTCGGGTGCGCGCGAGCGCAGACCGATGTTCAATGTTGGCACCCTCGTAAAAGCGAAGGTAATTGCCTTCGACAGGACAAGAGATCCATTAATAACTATCAGAGAAAGAGGTTTAGGTAGAATAACTTCTGGAAAAATAATCAAATTTTCCCCTGCTAAGATTCCGAGGTTAATTGGTAAGGAAGGTTCTATGATAAATATGTTAAAGAAAGAGACCTCATCTCAAATTTCTGTAGGGAGAAATGGAATTGTCTTAATCTCTGGACCTTCTGATGACGATGAACAATTAGCTTTGTGGGCCATCAAGAAGATAGAAGCAGAAGCTCATACAAGTGGATTGACAGATAGGTTATTCGAGGATATTAAGAAAAGGAGGCGTTGAGGTTGAACTCAAAGAAAATTACAAAAAAGTTGGTGGACGAAAAAGGTATTAGGGTAGACGGCAGAAAACCAGATGAGCTTAGACCAATTAAGTTGGAAGTTGGAGTTTTACAAAATGCAAATGGATCGGCATATGTTGAGTTTGGAAAGAATAAAATTATGGTTGGAGTTTATGGTCCAAGAGAAGCTCATCCAAAACGCATAATCCGTCCAGATAGAGCAATTATTAGATGTAGATACCGTATGGCACCTTTCTCAGTAGAGGAGAGAAAAAATCCTGCCCCCTCAAGAAGGGAAGTTGAGATTTCAAAGGTTATCAGAGAAGCACTGGAACCTGCAGTCATCTCAGAATACTTTCCTAGAACAACTATCGATTTATTTGTCGAGGTACTTCAATCTGATGGCGGATCCAGATGCGCTGGGATAGTCGGCTCTTCATTGGCACTGGCAGATGCTGGGATTCCTATGAGGGATCTTATCTCAGCCTGCTCAGCAGGTAAGGTCGAAGATCTACTAGTGCTGGACTTGTCAGATATTGAAGATAAATATGGTAAGGCTGATATGCCTGTAGCTTTAATGCCGAATTTCAACAATATAACTTTGTTACAAATGGATGGAGAATTAACCATGGAAGAATTCAATAAATGCTTGGATATGGCTGTTGATGCTTGCAGAAAAATTCATGATTTGCAAAAAGAGGCTTTGAAGACAAAATATTCAAAAAAACAAAATAAAGGGAGTTGAAAGTATGTCAGTTACTCCACAAACACCTCCAATAGCCAATTTGGAGGAAAAAAATATAATAGATCTATTATCGAAGGATAAGAGAATCGATGGAAGAGATCTTTTCGAACATCGGAATCTGGAAATAAAAGTTAATGTAATTGAAAAGGCCAATGGGTCTGCACAAGTTCTATTGGGTAATACTAAGGTTATTGTTGGGGTCAAAATAGAGGTGGGGGATCCTTTTCCCGATACTCCGAGCCAAGGCGTATTGACAGTTAATGCGGAATTAAATCCACTTGCATCTCCAATTTTTGAACCAGGCCCCCCTACTGAAGAAGGAATTGAATTGGCAAGAGTGGTGGATAGGAGTGTTCGTGAATCAAACACTATTGACGTTGAGAAGCTTTGCATAGATCCAGGAAACAAAGTCTTTATTGTATTTATCGACATAGATGTTATAGACCACGACGGGAATTTGATAGATGCATCAACTATTGCCGCTTTATCAGCTTTATTGAGTTCTAAGATGTTAGATTATGAATTCAAAAAGGGCGAGATAATTTACAAATCAAAGAAAAAACCACTCCCGGTCATTAATAGCCCGATTGCTATAACTTTTGCAAAGATAGGTGAAAAATTAATTATTGATCCATGCTTAAAAGAAGAAAACACTATGGAGTCAAGACTGACCATTGGGATTAACGAAAAAGGCGCGATTTCTGCTGTTCAGAAGGGAGGTAATGGTGAGTTTAAAATAGATCAGATAAAAGAAGCTGCAGATATGGCTATTGGAAAATCTAAGGCGTTAAGGTCAAAGATACTGGAGGTAGTAAAACATGCCTAGGACTAAAAAAATTGGACTAGGCGCAAGTTTGGGTTCAAGATACGGAACTGCCCCTAGGAAAAGGTATATCGAAATTGTCTCTCATATGAGAGATAAACATGAGTGCCCAAGATGCCATTTAAGAGCTGTAAAACGCCTAAGTGTGGGCATATGGCTTTGCAGAAAATGTGGATATAAATTTGCAGGAGGAGCATATGTACCTTATACAAAACTTGGAGAAGTTGCAATGAGGACCTCCAAAGGGGCTCCCACCTCAATCGAAATGGAAAGTGAAACAATAGAGGCAGGTAAAGTCGCTCAATCCACTGGATTGAAGGAAGGGAAAAAAGGCAAGATCAAACGAAGTTAATAAAAGTATTAAGGACGATTCTTTGATTGCGCTTACTACCTCTCGAAAGCCTTCACATAATGTGAGGGCATTTTCACGCGAACTATCTTATTCAATACCGAATATTTCCAGATTTAATAGAGGAAAACTTAGTTCTAGTGAAATAATAGAGAAATCTAGAGGTTCAAATGCCGATCGTTTAGTTTTAGTTCATGGATGGAAAGGAAACATCGGTAGAATAGAGTTATTCAAACTATGTGGGGATGAGCTTGGGGCATCATTTCTAGTAATTCATCTTGCTGGCATTAAGTTAAAAAGACAGCATAGTTCAAGGAAGAAATTTGTTGCGCAAGCGATAACTTTTGAAGAAGACATGGATAAAAATTCTTTTAAACTTGTGAAAGAAATATCTCAATTTTTTGAATTATCCAATTCACTTCTAAATGGCGAAAAATATAAGACTTCCTTCCATTTTTCAAGATTATCAAATCATAGTATTAAAGCCGCCCTAACTTCACCTCCTGGTAAAAATGAAGTTGGTTTATCATTTATCATAAAACACTTTGTGTGGTCTAAAATAACATGACTTGGAAATCTTCGGCAGAAATTCGTGTAAGATTTAATACAGAGAAACAGGCCAAGTCTATATTCTCTGCCTTGAAACCTGAAGTAAATAAGCCACCAACTTCAAGATCAATAGTCGAAGTATCAATTAAAGGAAATGTTCTAATCTTGAAAATCTGGGCAAAAGATATAATAGCGTTACGAGCCTCGTTTAATTCTCATATACGTTTTTTGAAAGCTTGGAAGAATGTAATCAAATTAATTAAATCTGAAGACTTTTAATGAGTAAAATTTCTTGAAATTACATTTGCGAACAATGAAAAGTTAATAAATCTTTCAGGCACCTAACTTTCTAATTTAAATACTCCAAAAAATCATAGAAAAAAAGGTAGAGTGAAAAGAATTGGGCGAAGAAGTAGAATTACCACCTCAAATACGAGAACAACTTTTGCGTTTACAACAACTTCAACAGACTTTAGAAGCCGTAGTTACTCAAAAACAACAGCTTGAAATGGAGTTAGCTGGAGCGGACAAGGCTATATCGGAATTGACAAAAATTAAGGATGAAACACCCGTATATAAAAGTGTAGGAAATATATTGATCAAATACGACAGGCAGCGCTTATTAGGAGAATTAAAAGAGAGAAATGAGCTCTTGAATACTAGGGTAACTGTCCTCGGAAAACAGGAGGAGAGGACGAGGGAAAGAATAAAAGAAATCCAGGAAAAGCTTCAAGAAAGAATGGGTACAAGCCCTTCTAAATAATAAGAATTTTAGTTATGAAATGGCTCGAAATCTTGAAACTATATAAGAAAAGTAAAATGAAATTACAAGGGAATTGCGTCGCATTATCAAAGAACCTAATGAGCCTCTCAATCTCATTTTAACTTCCAGAGTAGGAAGCGTCTAGAGTCTATGTTTTACTATTATCAACTCTGGCATGACTAATATATACTATATCCTCTAATAATGAAATTCCAAAGGAATCTAAATTCCTATTTAGAAGAGTGCTTAAATTAACTTCATTCATCGTTTAATAATTTTGAGGATATGAGTAGTTGTTAAAACTCAGGAGCCTTGTGAGATTAATTAGAGCATCTCGAAAAATTTTGATATTTTGCCATCAAAATGCTGACCCAGATGCTATATGCTCAGCTTTCGCTATGCAATTTTTAATCAAGAATTTGCATAAGACAGCGCAAGTCAATATCGTAATTCCTGAAGGCATGAGTAGAGTGGCTAAAAAGGTCGTTGAATTCGTCTCAATTGGAATAGAAAATAAACCTACAATAGAAAAAACTGATCTCGCAATCTTTGTTGATACAAATAATATTAAACAATTAGGCAAGTGGGGGGATCTTATAAAAACTGGAATTCCCTTTGTTATTATCGATCATCATGCATTACATCCTCAGATTACTCAAATAGCCACACATATAATTCGTGATGAAAATCTCTCGTCAACTTGTGAAATTATTTTAGAAATACTCAAAAAGCTAAGAATAAAGCAAACCAAGAAAATTGCGAATGCCATTCTTATAGGAATGGTTTATGAAACAAGGCACCTTTCGTTAGCCCATTCAAAGACTCTAATTAATATTGCCGAACTAATTCGTTGTGGAGGTCGCATCGAAGATGCAATGTTAGCATTACGAATCCCGATGGCCAAGTCTGAAAGAATGGCTAGACTCAAAGCTGTACAGAGATTAACCTTTATAAAAATAGGGGACTGGCTTATTGCCTCTGCTAAAGCCAGCTCATATCAAGCCTCGGTAGCCAGGATAATTACGAGAATCGGTTCTCATGTTGCGGTTGTTGGTGGGAAGAACAAGGATAAGCTAAGTATCAGTTTAAGGTGTACAAGAGAGTTCTCTGAGAAGACAGGAATACATTTGGGCAGAGATATTGCAATATACGTTGGTGAACTTTTGAATGGGGCAGGGGGAGGACATGCCATGGCAGCTGGAATTAATGGTTGTGGCGAATTAGAGGATGGAATCGAGAAATGTATAAACAGGATAGGAGAAAGAATTCATTAGAGCGCGGGCACAATCTAATGTCTGCATTGAAAGATTATTAATAACAGTTCAAATGCCTAAAAATAAAACTAATTTTAAAAGATAATGGAAAAGCTAAAACCTAAGCTGATTTGTGATTTGTCTTAATACTCAATGCAGCAATACATGGAGAATTTTTTTTGGCTATCATAGAAATAAAGGATTTACATTTTACATACGCCGGTTCAACTGCACCTTCTATTAGAAATCTAAATTTAAAGATTAACAGAGGGGAATTCATAATTCTTACTGGTCCAACCGGATGCGGAAAAACCACTCTTTGCAGATGTTTGAACGGACTAATTCCAAATTTTTATAGTGGCTCTTTCAAGGGCTCGGTAGAAATTTCTGGACTTAACTCTTGCGAATATCCAATAAGCAAATTAGCTGAACATGTTGGTTTAGTCTTCCAGAATCCAGAAAATCAACTTTTTTCACTATCTGTTGAAAGGGATGTTGCCTTTGGTCCTGAAAATCTCGGGCTATCTAGAGAAGAAATGAAAAAAAGAGTAGAATGGGCTCTCGAGGCAACTGGTACTTGTCATTTGAGGGACTCGGCTCCATACGAACTTTCTGGAGGACAACAGCAAAGAGTAGCAATAGCATCTGTTTTGGCAATGCGGCCAGAAGTCATAGTTCTCGATGAACCAACATCTTTTCTGGATCCAAATTCGTCTAACGAGTTATTAAAGACGATTTCAGAGTTGAATAAGAAATTCAAACTAACGATTATTCTGGTCGAACATAGGCTTGATCTTGCCTCTAAGTATGCAAAAAGAGTGATTATTATGAATAATGGAGAAATATTGCTGGATGGACCCCCTTCTGAAGTATACAACAAAGAAGTATACTTGCTAGGAATTGGCATACCAAAAATAAGTCTTTTATTTCATTTTCTGAGAAAAGATGGAATTCATATTAGTAGAATTCCTGTGAGCTTGGAAGAAGCTGTTCAAGAGATCAGGAAGAAACTATTATGATTAAGGTTAAGAATCTGCACTTTACATATCCAAATGGAAATGAAGCACTCAGTGGCATAGATTTGAAAATAGAGGCTGGGGAATTTATTGCAATTATGGGAGAAAATGGAGCTGGAAAGACAACTTTAGTTAAACATTTTAATGGATTGCTTAGGCCCAGTGGTGGAATTGTATTGATAGATGGCAAAGATACTACGAAATCCAGTGTAGCGATGCTTTCAAAGAAAGTTGGTTTGGTATTCCAGAATCCGGAACATCAGCTTTTTTCAGAAACAGTGAGGAATGAAGTGCTTTTTTCTTTAAAAAATTTTGGCCTCGATGAAGAAACAGCAGAAAAAAGAATGAGCAGAATTTTAGAAGTTCTAAATTTAACCCGCTACGCTAGTGTCTCCCCTTTTATGCTGAGTGGAGGAGAGAAGAAAAGATTGGCCCTAGCATCTATACTTGCTTGGGATCCCAAGTATATAATTCTTGACGAACCTACTATTGGGCAGGATTATGACCAGAAAAGTCGGCTTGAAAATTTCATTAAACAGTTGAACACTCAAGGAAAAACGGTAATAATAGTCACGCATGATGTAGAATTTGTAGCTGAGACTAAACCCAAGATCGTATTACTTTCAAACGGTAAGATAATGGCGGAAGGTCCGTGTGTCGATATTTTGACAAATGAGAAAATTGTGAGAGAAGCCTCGTTATTAATACCTCAGATAGGGAGGTTAATGACTTCTTTGCCAGATTTGAAGGCCAAAGAAAAAATAATTGATGTTTTTGCCGCAAAAAATTTTCTAAAAAAAGTTATGAGAAGGTGATTCGTAGATGTCTATGAGAATATTCGATGGATTCAAATTTACTAAGCTTCAAACGCCAGTTCACAAATTAGACCCTAGAGCCAAGTTTGTTGTTTTATTAACGATCTTTGCGCTATCCCTGCTTTTTTCAAATATACTGGTTCTTTCAATTCTATTTATTGCGCAATTTCCAATGATTATCTCAGCTAGATCTACGAGGAGATGGATTTCCTCAATGAGAGCAGGCTCTTTTTTTGCTATACTAATCTTCACTGCCAATCTTTTGACTGGTTCAACCATCGTATTCTCTTTGACAATGATGACTAGGTTTCTTGTTCTGATTTCATCCTTTTCATTTTTCTTCATGACCACATCTCCTGATGATCTAGGACTGGCTCTTGAAGAAATGCACATTCCATATGCTTTATGCTTCACATTTACGACAGCAGTTAGACTTGTTCCAACTATGGCTATAGAGGCTCAGACAATAATGGATGCACAAAGGTCTCGTGGGCTTGAACTGGATAAGGGAAACTTAATTAAAAGAATCAGGAATTACATACCAATTTTGATCCCATTGATAGTCCTTGCAATCAAAAGGAGTATAGAACTTGCTGAGGCCCTGGAGTCTAGAGCATTCGATGTTTCTAAGAAAAGGGTATCTTATGCCGTATTAAAGATTGAAGCTTTGGACATAGGCGTAATAATTTTGGCTTTATCATTTCTAATTTTTGGCATATACGCCTATTTCGATATCTCAATGCCAACATTTGAAACTCAGATAAGGCTTAGTGATTTGATACAGTGGAAATTTTGGTAAATTGGTACAAGCACCTCTGTTTAGCGTTTACACTTTGGGTCTAGGAGAAATATAAAAAATTAATTAATATGCCTCCTTGGTTGATATCAAATAAAGTAAAATAAAAAAAAACAAATTTGCCCGTGCACCTGAATTACATCATTTGAATTAGAGGAATTTTTGTGCGTAATTGAGGATGAAGAAAGTTAATGATAAAGAGCGTATTGCTACAGAATTTCATGTCTTATGAGAATTCATTAATTCCGCTTAAAAATGGTCTAAATTTGATTTGCGGCCCAAATGGAGCCGGCAAGTCATCTATCCTTTTGGCTATATCGATAGTATTGGGCCAAACATACACAGAGAGGTCGAGAAAACTAAGCGACTTTATAAGATGGGGAAAAGACGAAGCCCGAATAACGCTCCAAATAGAAAATTTAATAATAAACGGCAAAAAACCCTTCCTCAATTATAGAGCAAAGTTAGTAAACGTTACTAGGGTATTGAAGAAGAGTGGAGCATATTTTTACCTAATTCAAGGTAATAAGGTACCAAAGAATTTTGTAATAAAAAGCTTCGAGAGGGTTGGTTTAAATCCAGATAATATGCTAATAATTATGCACCAACTTATGGTTATCAAGTTTAGTTCAATTTCTCCTCAAGATAAATTAAAAATGCTTGAAGAGGCAATTGGATTCCAATCTTATAGACAAAATGTTCTTGAAGCCTCTGAGAGATTAAAAAATTGCGTCAGCGAAGAGAAGTCACTAGTTTCTATGCTTGAAACTACTAGAGAAACACACGACTTTTGGAAAAAGGAATATGAAAAATATGTTAAAAAGAAAAGAATTGAACAAAGATTGCGTGAATTGCAATGCGAACTCGCATGGGCCAAGGCGGAGAAAAAAGAGATTTCAATTTCTCAACTAGAATCTAGATTAGACTCTCGTAAAAAAATGCTGAACTCGGTAGAGGATAGGCTCCTAAAAGCTGTGGCGCATTCCACAAAGCAAGAAACTTCATTCAAGAAAATTATACAAGAGTACAGAAAGCTTGAGGATAATAGGTCAGATATGGCGAGGGGTGAATCTTCTTGTGAAGTTGGATTGACTTGGGCAAAGAAAATTCTAGATGAAACTGAAAATGAAATCTCAATCCTAAGGAAAGGACAAGACAAAAGACTAGATGAAAGCGAATCAGAGTTCTTGAAAGATTACGAGAAGTTGCTTATAAAAAGACAGCATGAGATGGTATCGACGATGGGAAAAATTAAGAAAGAGCTTAAGGAAATAAGAAATCAACAGACATCTATCCAGAAACAATTATTCGAGCATGATAAATTTTTTGACAAGACGTTAGCAGAGCTTATCCAAGCTAAAGTGAATGCAGAGATCCTGTCTTTCAAGAAGAGCCTGCTGAGCGATGAATTGAAAGATGCGCAAAGCCAAATCGAAATCGTAAAGAGAGAACTTGGACCTATATTGAAGGAAGCACATGAGATGGGGCCAAGAATAGAAAGCATCAGAAATATTATCGACATCGCAAAAGAACTAAGTATCGCAAACGAGCAATATAGGCCTCTTGTCTTTATTTCAGAAGATGTCGAGAGGATGTTTAAATCATATTCAAGTTTGTATAAGGAATTAAAGGAAAAAGCAGGGATTGTTGCAAAAAATAGAAAGATGACAATGATCGAGGTAGCCAAGCGAACAGCCATTTGGCGAAAAGTTATGACCAGTTTCTTATCGGAATTAAATCTTGCATATGGTAGCATACTAACAGGAATTAGGGCGACAGGCTTTCAAAGACTTACAAGTGAAAAAGAGATAGAAAACGCTGGATTAGAACTTCTAGTTGGATTTGGCGGTAGAGAACCAGTTTCCTTGGACTCATTGGCCCAAAGCGGGGGTGAAAGAAGCGTAGCCTTGATGGCTTTTTTATTAGCGTTGCAACAATTTATTCCTTCGCCATTCAGAGCTATAGACGAATTTGATGTACATATGGATCCTAAAAATAGAGAAGTAATTTCAGATTTAATAATTTCAAGCGCGAAGAAATTAAAGTTTGAGCAATACGTCGCAATAACTCCAGGACAAATAAAGGGCCTCGATGAGGACGTTCATGTAATAATAGTCCAGAATGTTGGAGGTTCTTCAACTGTGAGCGAATTGAAATGAGTTTGAGAGAAAAAAGAAGAATGTCTAAAGGCAAAAAAGAAATACTCGAGATAATTAAAACCTGTCAAGCGATAGAGAACAGAGAATTTAATCCCTTCTTACTAAACATCGAACAAGCATTAAAAGTGTTAGAAAAACACCTACAATTCTGGAGATCAACAAAAGACCAATGCCTTGATGGCGAAGCGCTTAATGAAATTTCAAAAGTGGTACTTCTTCAAGAAAGCCAATTGAGGTTCCAATCTAGCAAGCTCTATCTTGATCCTAAATTACTCGTTATTAAATTTAGATCCGAACCGATAAGAAAATTGGCAGAAGCTTTCATTTCTTGTTGGCATCCGATCGTAGAACTAGAACAATTAACTATGCAGAATATAGAGAACGCTTTAGGATATTGGCATAAGCTCCTTCCGATAGAAAAAAGGCTGAAGAGACTGAAGATGGATTGGCCAAAAAAAGCCCAAGATATGTACCAGGAAGAATTAAGTAGAATTGGAATATTATCTAAAGAAGATTTTTCTATAAGGCTTGAAAAATTATGGAACGAAATTAGAACAAAATATTCAGCAGAAGGAAAAGTTGAATATCATAATATTGTTTGGGATGAAGATTTTTTAAAAACAGTGAATAAGGCTTATTACGTCAGCTTTTTGATAACGCATGGATTTGTAAAGCTTGAAAGAGATGAGAAAAAACTACTCCTGATCCCAGTTGAAAAAGAAAATATTAAAAAAACACACGCTCAGTTTAGCTTCCCAATTTCAATAAGTAATGAGGATCGGATTCAATGGAATCAGAATCTTTGAATAGGCGCTTTTATGGAGAGAAACTGGAGCGAGCGGTTAAGCTACTTATGTATAGGAGAGGAAGGATGCCTGGAGCCAAAGAATGGGAGCTGAAGGCTCACATCGGAGCTGATTATGAGAAAGTAATCAAACAACTGAATGAAATCCTTACTGACATTGGACTTGAAGTGAAGAGAATAGTTACTGAAGATACATCGAGAACAGCTGGCGTTGAGGAAAATGCTCGCTACATCGTAGTTTCAAAAGAGAAAGGAACTGCTGAGGAAGCAAAAATGCTTGGCTGGCGAATTGATAATCTTGCTGGTCTTGCAATAACTGTGGCTTATTTGATCTCCAAACAAGGAAAAGCATCTAGAAAGGAAATAGAGGATCTATTATCTCATAAGTTTGGGAAATGGAAGGCTGTGAATTTGATCGAAGCCTACATCAGAAACGCCTACATCGTCGAAGGGGAATCAGAACTCTTATCAATAGGATGGAGAACCAAGGCTGAAGTGGATCTAAAAAATCTAATGAAAATTATGACCAAAGCTTAAGCTTTCTTAGGATTTATGTTTAACTTATCAATAAAGCCACAATAATTCATAATTTTTTAAGATCGTCGCGTGAATAATAACGAATAAAAATATAAGCCTAAATAAACGTAAGTCTAAAAAAGATTGATACTTACCTCATAATGAGTTGGGGGTCCTTAAAAATTGCCGTTGATTTCATACGATAAAGCAAGTAAAGAAATTTTACATGGCGTTCAAGAAGTACTCGCTAGCGTCTCGGAAAAGCAGGTTGAAACAATGGTCGAAATGATGCTAGGCGCAGTCGATCGAAGAATTCTCATAATTGGTGTAGGTCGTAGCGGTCTAATCGGCAAATCTTTCGCCATGAGGCTTATGCATCTTGGCTTCAATGTATATGTCATGGGAGAGACAATTACGCCAGCTATTGGAAAAGATGATTTGATTATCGCTATATCTGGCTCAGGGACAACGAAATTGGCTGTTATATCAGCTGAAATTGCTAAAGATGTGGATGCTAAGATAATTGCTGTCACATCTCATCCAGAATCAAAGCTTGGGAAGATAGCGGATCACATAGTCCAAATTAAGGGTAGGACTAAATTAGCCAAAGTAAAAGATTATTTTTTGAGACAGATCTCTGGAATTCACGAACCTCTGGCTCCATTAGGTACTATGTTTGAAATTGCATCTTTAGTCTTCTTGGACAGTGTAATTGCTGAAGTAATTCATAGACTTGGTAAGTCTGAGAAAGAATTGATTAAGAGGCACGCAAATATAGAATAAAATCCTAGGCATGTTAAAGTAATTATTTTTTTTGCACAAGTATTGGCATTCTATTTATTTTTTTTGGAATCAGATCTTTCTTCTAGTTTTGCATTTTTAATAATTATGTACCCTGCATTGTTAGCCCATATTTTTTCTAGATCCAATATTTTTATCACTTTCTTAAAAAATGGACAATCGGTAACAAAAGTCTCATATTCTCCTCCTTCGCCTGCAATGTTTATCCCGAATTTATCTTTTATGCTTATCAACTCCTCAAGACATCTAGAATCAATCTTTCGGCCCAGCCAATTTCTATTAAACCCTAAAGCTTTACAGGAGGTTATGATAATATCTAAACCGATCCTGATCTCTTCTTCTACTAAAGATGATTGGTTTACGCCCCATAAGGGAGATATGCTTTTTATACCGAGTTTATCGCAAAGCATGTCTATTCTTTTTTTCTGGTACCTGCTAGCTATCGCGCCAGATATAATCGCCTCTAAGTTGAGAGAATTTTTAAGTCTTACCAAACATCTTTCTAGGTCTTCTAATTCTTTCTCTTTCATTCCCTTTGTCTTTACTATTGTGTAAGGAAGATCTATAGCTTTAGCCTGTAATTCAGACCATTTGACATTTGGGTAGTGAAACATCCAGGAATCTGGATTTTCTGGCTGAACTAGAATAAGGGAAACCAATTCCAACTCACATTTCAAAGCTTTCCATAATGCATAACAGCTATCCTTGCCGCCACTGAATAGAGCAGCCGTTTTCAAAATTATACGAGCCTCTCTTAAAATTAGCAAGTTTTGGAAAAATCTTGATACTTAAAATGAATATACTTTTAATTTAAGAATCCTATTAAAAGTTGAAAAGATAAGCTTACTACAGGCTGCACGCAATATTTACGCACAAATTCTAAGTTTATATTATAGATACTGGCAGGCAACACTGATATGGTTTCTATCTATTCATCAATTCTTTATTCCGAAAAATATGGGAGAATTCTTTGTTACCCAAAATATGATGAGGATGGACTTCATGAAAGAATTGACGAATTAAGGCGTCTTGGTATCGAGCGTTTAGAGTTTATAGGTTCTAAGAATGTGGCCAACGTACATGTTTTAGGAAAGGGATGTGTTGGCGTAGTAGTGCTCGCATATACCGAGGCAGGAGATAAAATTGCGCTAAAGATAAGGCGTCTAGATGCTGATAGGAATAACATGTTACATGAAAGTGAAATGTTGAAGATGGCCAATCAACTGGGAATCGGCCCAAAACTTATCGGCCTTTCAGATAATTTTTTAATAATGGAATATGCTGAAGGAAGTTTGTTACCGGCATGGGCATATCAGAATAGAGAAAGGAAGAAACTAAGAAGAATTCTAAAAAATCTTTTGCTCGATTGTCACAAGCTTGATATCAGAGGATTAGATCACGGGGAACTGAGTAACGCCTCAAAACATATAATTGTTAAAAGTAAAGATGAAACACCAGTAATTTTAGATTTTGAATCCTCTAGTGATAATAGAAGACCGAGAAATGTACAATGCATATGCCAATATCTTTTCATTAGCAGCAAGATTTCAACAGAAGTCAAAAGAATTTTTAGGATAAAGAATATTGAAAAGCTTATGGAAGCTTTAAAGAATTACAAGAAAAATTACTCAAAATTAAATTTTGAACGCATTCTTAAAGTAACTAGCTTGACCAATTAAACGATGTAGTATTGGTGAATAGAATCTGCTTATCGCGACATTCGATCTAAAATATATTAGGACTCTTTTTAATTACTTTAGCTTCTAATATAGCTAACCATTTCTTCATCTAATTCAAACCATTTTTCAATTGAAGATGCCATTTTCTCATTATGTTTGAATATAATTTTTAGATAAGGTAAAAAATTCTTAATTCCATCTTGCGATGATAGATGGCATTTTTCTCCAATTCTTTCCCCAATCTTTTTTAACAAGGCTCTTTCCCTCATTGCTTTAGCCCTAAAGCTAATTCTTTGTGGAAATTTCATTGGAATCCAAGCTTTCTTTGTCCCTTCCCTAGAGAGTGCAACGCCCGCAGTCATCAAGTCAATGACATATGATAATAAACCCCATGATTGTGAGCCTTTAGTTCTGGCTAAATATAAATCAGCTTTAGATAATACGCTCATACCCCTTGAAAGATCGTAGGGATTGGGAAATTGGTGGGGGATATTTTCATAAATCCACTCGAATAACATCTCATAACCTACATCTGCGACATCTAAAGCCTTTCTTGCATTAAGACAATTTTCTGAGTTGAAGACCAGATTCAAAGCATCAAATATTGCGTCTTTTCTATCTCTCCAACCCAGCCATACTACATCGTCATAAGTCAGTTGATTTTTTCCAGTTGAAAGCATTTGTAAATCATTCAAAGCAGAACGCAAATCTCCTCCGTTGTTTTCAATGACAAGCTTTAACACTTTTTTATCTACGTCTATTCCTTCTCTATCGCATAATTGTTTAAGATAAGGAATGGATTCTCTGGCTCCTATTCGCTTGAATTTCAATAAAAGACTTTTCTCTCTTAATCCCCGAAGTTTCGGGTTCCAAGCATCATTTGCTGTCAATACTATGGGGAAATTGGTTTTTTCCACAGTTCTCAATATTGTTTGGAATGCGCCCCTATCTGCTATAGAATTGATGCCATCAATCTCATCTAATAATATTATCTTCTTATTCAGGAAAAGACTTTGTTGTAATACTGCAGGCTCAATTACTTTTTCAATTGATTCTGCTGTTCTAACATCGCTAGCATTCATTTCGATTAAGTCTAAATTGAGTTCTCTCGCCAACGCCTCAACTACAATAGTCTTTCCAACACCTGGTGGGCCATATAGAAATGCAATCTTTTTGTCTGGAATCCCTTTTTCCCAAGAGAGTACCCAGTTCTTAAAAGACTCTATGATGCTTCTGTTTCCTACAATTTCATCAAGTATCTTCGGTCGGTGTTTATCTGTCCAGAGAAGGTTTTGCAACAAGAGAATCTTTCCTTTCTATTCGCTAGCTATGTATGAAATTTTTGCAATAAGGCCGCTCAGTTGGACCTCTTCGTCCGCTCCTTGTATTAAACGAAAATCAACTTCACCAGCAGCGTCAGCTAAAGCTATCTTCTTCTTTTCATCTATGTCGAGCCTGAATATCTCTGAATGAATTTGTTTCAGGATGTCGGCTCCTGATAATCCGTATTTCAATAACATTATTCTTAGCCTCTCTCTTGCTTTTGCAAAATCACCATTGCAGGCAAGATCCAGCACATCTTTCACATCCTCGGGCTTAGCCTTTCCGACAACCTGATAGACAGTCTTTTCATCTATCTTTCCAGCTAATGAGGCTGCGGATTGCATAATGTTTATTGCCCTTCTCATATCCCCCCCAACGACCTCCATAATACCCTTTGTACCATCTGGGGTCAGTTCTATACTTTCATTTTTTGCGATTGAATTAAGATATTCTGACATGTCTTCCAGTTTCAAAGGAGTAAAACGGAATATCGCACATCTAGATTGTATGGGCTCAATTATTTTTCCTGAATAGTTACAACAAAGAATAAACCGGCAAGTATTAGTATATTTTTCCATAGTTCTACGAAGCGCTTGTTGAGCATCTGCAGTCATATTATCCGCCTCATCCAAGGTGAGGATTTTAAAAGGAGCGCCACTTATGGTAGCTATTCTGGCAAAATCCTTCACTGTAGTCCTGATTACATCAATTCCCCTTGCGTCGCTAGCGTTTAGCTCCAGATAAAGATCCATATACCTTTCTCCAAAAAGATCGTGCGCCAAACATAGTGCAGCTGTGGTTTTACCGGTTCCTGGCGGACCTGCAAATAAGCAGTGAGGCATGGTTTTGATCTCGACAAACTTCTTCAAGCGATCTACGATCTCGATTTGATTTTTCATTTCCTTTAAAGTTCTTGGCCTATATTTTTCGGCCCATAATGCTGCTTCCAAAATATTCTCTCCAGAAAAATTAAGCGAGCTGATCTTTATTAATCCTCTAATTAGGAATAAGGAAGGATAATAAGTTTTTATTCAAAAAAAGAATAAAATGAGGTTATGCTTAATCAAGGAATCTCTCGATAGCTTCAATTTCCGCCTCTTCGGGCATGGGTATCCCAGTCACCTTTGCTGCTCTCTCCGTGAGTGCCATTAAATCGCCTCTGTTTATTAGGTCGAGTTTCCATTTACGAGCCCCCGCCATCAATTGCTGGAGTCCAACTCCAACTCTTTCGTGGAGGTAACTGTATAGCCCTACTGCTTCCCATGGAATCTGGTCAAATTTATCCTTGAACTTTGACTTTAGATCTGGCGCGGAAATAAAGAACCTTTCAGGAGCAGCACCGAATTTATCCGAAAATGTCTTCGGTAGAGCCCTTCTCTCGGCTAAGTTGGCGAAATGATAGGATTTCATAACTGCTGTCAGAGGAGACCTGCCGAACAATGTTGCCTTGACGTATGGACCGTCCCCAAAATTGCTCAATGCGATGGCTTTAAAAACCTGGGATTCATCGATAAATCCGCCGGCCATAACTATATCTGGAATGTGCTTTCCCTTCTTTTTTAGGATTTCAGCACATTTCAGTACTTGAGCTTCCAAATAGACTGTTGGCGTACTCATTTCATCCATCATTGGGACAGGACTCATACCAGTTCCGCCGCCAGCACCATCGAAAGTGATGAAGTCGATTTTGGCTTCAGAAGCAACTTTCATAGTGAATGCAACCTCAGCAGCTCTATAGGCCCCTGTCTTTAGTGATACCTTTTTTGCGCCCTGTTCTCTCAGCCAGTCGATATCTTCTAAAAAGCCTTCTTGATTAGGAATGCCCACCCTGCTGTGTCTCTCGAATGAGTGTATGACTCCATCTTTTAATGCCTCTTGGACTAACGGATCTTCTGGATCAGGAATAACAAAGTAACCACGCTTCTTTAACATAATCGCCTTATCAAGTTCCTTGATTCTTACTTCTCCGCCTATTGCCTTGGCTCCCTGTCCCCATTTTCTTTCGATTATGTTTACTTCGAGCTTTGATAATGAATAAATATCGACTCCGAGCCTCTGGTCTTCAACATTAGTTTGAATAGCAACATCGCCATATTTTCCATCCCAGAACTTCCTAAAAGCCTCAACTCTTCTTTTTAGCTCCTTAGATTCCGTTACTTTTCCATTACTCATTTTCGTTTCTGAATCCATGCCGCAGACATTTTCACCGATAGTGATCAATGCTCCTGAAAGAGCAGCTCCTATCGCCAAGCCGTCCCAATAGATTCTGGCAACCTCTGTGGAACCATATGCTCCAATTATTAGGGGTACTTTTAGATTAACGTCACCTACGGTGCTTGTTATATCGACGTTTTGAAAAAAGGCTGAATCAGAACTTGGCTCGATTCCTTCTGCTTTTAGAAGACTTGCTTGAATATTGAATCTAGACCAATCTAGCCCAAAATCTTTCAAAGCGCTTGCTGTGCTATATCCAAAATAAAACGGATCTGGATACAGTGCTTCTCTTCCTCTAAAAGCAGCATGGCTTATTTCACAAAGAACTGGACAATCACTTGTGCATATTGGACACATCCCGCTAGATGAGCTCGTATCCTTAACGCGCGTTGTGGTTCCAGTAGTAGATTTGCCGTTTAGATAAGAGGCATTTTTCACAATTCTTTCTACCAAATAGATCACCTATTGAAATGTAGCTGTTCGCTGTCGATAAAATGATGGGGGAATATATAAAGTAGCATTACAGAAGTCAGAATTCTTTTTCATTAAATTTGGCAACTTTCAAAAAGAATAATGCTGAAAATGGATAAACCATTAAAAAATTTTGTACACATAAATACTCAGATTTTTCTTAAAAAGCGATAGAGTGGAAAAAAATACCGCACATGTTGAATCTTATTGATTTATTCAGAACACGCACGGAAAATCTCTTTAACGTAATTTTTCTAACTTATTATTTTTTTTAGGTAGATTCAGAACTTTTTTCTTCTAGGATTTTGTTTGCATCCTCCTTGTCCAAGTCCATAATATATTTGATACCTGATATTCTTGTAGCCTCAGGTGTTAAGGCAGCCAAGTCATCTCGAGTAATATAGTTAAGAGCAAATTTTCTAGCTCCGCACATAAGTTGCTTCAGACCCTGAGCCAGTCTCTGGAAGTATGTATAGAGACCAATAGCTCCAGCTGGTAAGTCCTCAGATCTGTTCCCGAACTTACTTTTAAGTTGACTCATCTCGGCGAATATTTCTTCAAAAGAATCTCCAAACCTTCCGTAATAAACTGGGGGTTCACCTTCAAGTATTCTCTGACCTACTGTTTTACCTACCATGGCAGCAGTAAGAGGGGCTCTAGCCATGCCAATGGCTTTAACGTATGGTGAACCAAGAGCTAATACCTTGAAGATCTGGTCTTCTAAAGTAATTCCCCCAGCCAGTATAATGCTTGGAACGTATTCTCCATTTCTTGCGAGCTTATTTGCATACTCATAGGTTAGGGAGAATATTTCTACCGGTGGAACTCCCCACTCATTCATCATCCGCCAAGGGCTCATTCCTGTTCCTCCGCCTGCAGCATCGATCGTAATGGCATCTATTTTTGCTAGAGAAGAGTATTTTATTGCTCTAGCTAAATCGGCTGGTCTATAGGCTCCTGTCTTGAGTAATACGTACTTAGCTCCAAGACTTCTAAGCTCTTCTACTCTATTTATGAAATCCTCTTTTGTAACCATGCCTACCCTTGAATGTCTTTCAAATTCTTTAAAGGCACCTTTCTTAAAATCGTTTATTACCCTCGGGTTATCAGGATCTGGAAGGACTAGATAGCCGCGCTTTTTAAGTAGTTGAGCTTTTTCTAGGCTGCTTATCTTTACTTCGCCTCCAATATCCTTTGCGCCCTGTCCCCATTTCAGCTCTACCGCATCTACTTCTAGGTTTGAAATTGCATATTCTTGGACCCCGAGCCTTGTGTCCTCGACGTTGGCCTGAACTGCTATAGTGCCATAGTCGTCTTCTTGCCATTTTTTATATGTTTCTACCCTCCATTTTAGTTCAGGAGAATTGCGCACTTTTCCTTCCTTAATCTCTGCCTTTTCATCCATACCGCAAACATTTTCCCCAATGACTTGGAGTATGCCTGAGATCGCCGAACCAATAGCAATTTCTTCCCAATTATTTTTTGCAACTTCTGTCGAACCAAGTCCACAGAGGGCTATTGGAAGTTTTAGCTTTATCCCCTTTCCAAGCCCAATCCTAGTCTCTAAGTCGGCGTTTGGAAAGATTGCTTTATCGCTATCTTCATCAGTTCCATAAGCTCCCACAGTCGTTCCCATAATATTAAAGTGAGATAGGTCAGTTGGGTATTCTTTTTGAGAAGCTACCGTGATTATTCCGTATGGTTGAGGATAGATGACTTCGCTTCCTCGGATCGCTGACTTTCCAATTTCGCACATACCAAAACATCCATCGATACATGTTGCACACATTCCGCTTAACGTGCAGACATCTTCGGTTCTATTTTTGGTTAGAGTCGCTGATGTAGCGTTCAACTTAGAGTAACTCATTTTTTTCACCTCTTTTTACTAATGAATAAAGTCTAAAGTAACTCATTCTTTTCCCCCCTTTCTATACATGAACCACATGATTTTAAATAACACATGACTTGATCATACCGATCCAAGCAAACTGGATTGAATCTCAAGCAAGAGTTGCAAAGTTCTCCTTTAGGGGTATGGCCTCTACACTGCAACTCAACTGCTGGACATATGTACATGCAAGCGCCACAGTTACGGCAAAGATCACTTTTCATTCGAAAGGGCGTTACTACTTCTCTTTTTGCCCCTCTATTAATAAATCCGATTGCGCCGCTCATCATTTGTTCATTACACATTCTCACACATAATCCGCAAAGAACGCAACTTTCTTTTCTTATTTTAAATCTAATTTTTTCTATCGCAAACTTAGAAGCTAGGTCTTGAAGAGTTTTAGAATTAGGACATCTTGCAAGTAATAATTCCATCAATATTTTGCGTCCTTGGACTAGTTTTTCTGTGTGGGTTTTAACTGCTATCCCATCTTTGACTGGGTAGAGACAAGATTCGACAAATCTCGTTCTTCCATGCTCTTCAACTTCAACCGTGCATAGGCGGCAAGCCCCATAAGGGGACAACCCATCATTATGGCATAGAGTAGGGACATCGATTCCAAGAAATCTAATGACTTCGAGTAATGTCGAATTTTTCTCTGCTTGTACTTTTGTCCCATTTATTGTTATGGTTATATTCCCCATTAGTTTACACCTCTCGGAGATTTAACGATCACAGCATTAAAATTACAGTACTCGCGACATACGCCGCAGCTAGTACATTTTTCTTGAATTATTGAGTGGGATTCTTTTGCCTTGCCTAATATTGCATTTTGAGAACAAAGATTTCTGCATACTCCACATCCCGTGCACTTTTCAATATCGATGAGATATTTAGTTAATTCTTTACAAAAATGGGCGGGGCAACCCTTTTCTTTTATGTGAGATTCCCATTCATTTTTGAAGTAACGAATGGTTGACAGTACTGGATTTGGCGCAGTCTGACCTAGCCCACAGAGTGAGAAATCCTTAACCAAACTAGCTAGTTTTTCAAGTAGTTCCATGTCGTCATCCTTTCCCCGGCCTTGTGTTGTCCGTTCAACAATTTCAAGCATATTTTCTATGCCTTCTCGACATGGTATGCATTTTCCACAAGACTCATCTAACAAGAAATTGAGGAAATATTTAGCTACATCAACCACGCAAGTATCTTCGTCCATGACTATCATGCCGCCGGATCCCATCATGGATCCGACTTCTGTTAACTTTTCAAAATCTACTGGAAGATCCAGCAATTCTTCTGGTATACATCCTCCAGAGGGCCCACCTGTTTGGACAGCCTTAAATCTTTTACCGTTTGGAACTCCTCCACCTATTTCATAAATAATCTCTCTTAAAGTAATGCCCATTGGAACCTCTACTAATCCAGTGTTTTTTACTTTTCCCACCAATGAGAATATTTTTGTTCCCTTACTTTTGTCTGTTCCAATGCTTGAGAACCATTCTGTTCCCTTGTTTATGATTGTAGGAATATTGGCCCATGTTTCAACGTTATTTAAGCATGTTGGCTTATTCCATAGACCCTTTTCTACTGTATGGACGTATTTTGCTCGAGGTTCGCCCATTTTGCCCTCGATAGAAGCCATAAGAGCTGTCGATTCGCCACAGACAAAAGCACCGCCCCCATGGCTTATTTTTATATTGAAATCAAATCCTGAACCCAGAATATCGTTGCCGAGTAGCCCGCATTCTTCAACTTGATTTAATGCTATGCTCAGGTTTTTAACAGCTAAAGGATATTCGTGGCGAACGTAAACATAACCTTCGCGAGCTCCGATCGCGTAACCTCCAATTATCATTCCTTCGATTATGCTATGGGGATTTCCTTCTAGAAGACTTCTGTCCATATAGGCACCAGGATCGCCCTCATCGGCGTTACAGACTACATATTTTATATCTCCCTTAGCATTTCGACAATTCTCCCATTTAACTCCAGTTGGGAAGCCTGCACCCCCCCTCCCTCGTAAACCTGACTGTTTTATGATATCTATTACTTCTTGTGAGGACATGTCAGAAAAGATTTTTACTAAGGCCGAGTAGCCCCCAATTGCTAGATAATCTTCAATTTTAGTCGGATCAATCAACCAGTTGGTATTAAGAAGTACTCGCATTTGTTTTTTGTAGAAAGGAATTTCTTCTGCACTAATAAATTTCTTACCAGCAGGATCTTTGTAGAGTAATCGATTAACAATTCTTTTGTTGATTATTGTTTCTGATATTATTTTCTCGACATCCTTTGCTTTTACTTTTATTTTTGCGATTTTTTCTAATCTTCTCCTTTTAATCTCAGAAATAAAAGCTTCAGCAACTTTTTGACTTCCTTTTATATGGCCACAGGTTCCAGATGATATTGTTATGCAAGTCTTTTTGGCATCTCTTTTTTTAATTATCTCACTCCTAATTCTTTCAAGGTCTTCATGATTTTCAATTTTCCTCATTTAATTCTTCCCTACGCCTTTTAGGTCTTTTATCAATGGGGTAACCTTAGCTGAATTCATTTGCCCATAATAAGTATCATCTACACCCACTACAGGTCCTATAGCGCAGCAGCCAAGACAATTGACTTTCTCAAGGGTAAACGCTTGGTCTTTAGTTGTTTCCCCAGTTTTTATGTCCAGCCTTCTTTCAAACTCTTCTAGTATTCGAGGAGCCCCTCTAACATGACAAGCGGTTCCCATGCAAATATGAATACTTTGCCGTCCTCTAGGTTCCAAATGAAAAATTTTATAAAAAGTAACTACCCCAAAAAGTTGGGTCATTGAGATTTCAAGTTTTTCTGCAACTCGCTTTACTATATCTTGATGTAAATAGCCTAACTCTACTTGAATTTCGTATAAGATAGACGTTAGAGCTGACTTTTCAGAGTTGAATTTCTCAATAATCTTATCAACTTTTTCAACGCCCATAAATTGTCTTGCCACCTAACTAATCTAATGCTATGGAAACGAAATACCTCTCAAGATGTTTTTTCAAGAGGATTATGAGAATTCTGCTTAAGATTTTTCTATTTCCAATGAAAAACGAAGTTAAAGTATATAAGATAACGTTGTAAAATTGTGGACTCTTTTTTGCATAATTTGAGCTATTTTTAGAAATCGTATGTAAAAAATGTATAAATTTCCTCAGATAAATTGCCTAAATTTTGTACATTAAAGCGCGAGATATAATTTGCATTTTTACTAATATTGTTCGAATTCTTTATTTAATTTTTTTCAGAACATTTTCCAAAAATCTCTCGCCTTCTTTAAGAATACGGAGTCCCTTTTTAGTAATTTCGTAATATTTTCTTGGTGGGCCATATCCATCTTTTCTTTCTTCTTTTAATCTTATATACCCTTCTTTACTAAGCTTATAGAGTACCACATAGGCAGTCACTTTGCCTGTGTCGAATCCAAACTTTTCTTTAATATGCTTCTTGATTTCGTAACCATATTTTGGCTCACTTCTAAGCGAACTTAGTATATATAGCCATAAATTCTCAACCGTCATCTTTTTAACGAGCCTTTCATAAGCCATCGGTAATTGAACCCCCAGACTTTCAGAATGATTAATATACTATTTTATAATCATAAAATAGATGTCCTATTTATAAAGCCATTGGAGGCGATTTCTTGGGTAAAATAAATGTTGGAGTCATCGGAGTTGGGAACTGCTTCTCTGGACTTGTTCAGGGAATAGAATATTACAAGCAAAATCCAGATGAGAAAATAATTGGAATAATGCACGATCGCATAGGAGATTACGATATCTTCGATATTGAATTTACATCAGCTTTTGATGTGTCTGAGAATAAAATCGGGAAAACCTTAGACAAAGCCATATATTTACCTCCCAATTGTGTGGACTGGATGCCACAAGTGCCTAAAATTGAGGCTAGAGTTATGGAAGCTCCAGTGCTCGATGGGGTGGGGGTATATGTTGAAAAAATGATCAAACCTATAGGCCAGACAAAAAACGATGAAGAATTGAAAAAAGAAATAATCAAAGAAATTGAGAATACGGGAACTGAAATGCTCGTTAACTATCTTCCAGTCGGCAGTGAGAAAGCGGTGAAGTACTGGGCAGGCATCGCTATAGAGTCTGGTGTTGGATTGATAAACTGCATGCCTGTATTCATAGCGTCTGATAAGAAATGGTCTGAAGAGTTTGAAAAAAAAGACTTGCCTATCATAGGTGACGATGTTAAGGGACAAGTGGGCGCGACTATATTGAATAGAGTATTGGCAAGAATGTGTGATGATAGAGGAACAAAGATTGACCAAATGTACCAGATAAATATCGGTGGAAATACAGATTTTGCGAACATGTTGGAAAGATCTAGACTTGCCTCGAAAAAGATATCCAAGACTGAGGCGGTCCAGAGCCAGTTCAGTGATAGGCTCGATGATGATAAGATATATGTGGGTCCTTCAGACTTCCTTCCCTTTCTTGGAAATACTAAGATTTGTTATATCAATATGAAAGGAAAAATGTTTGCGGATAAGCCTTTTGAAATGGAATGTAAATTAACAGTGGATGATAAAGCAAATTCGGCTGGGATAGTGATAGATGCTGTTAGATGCATCAAACTAGCTTTAGATCGGGGGATAGGAGGCGTACTTACTTCATCATCTTCTTACTTAATGAAACATCCACCGATTCAATATGGTGATTCCGAGGCTAAGTCTCTGATGGAAAGATTTGTTGCTGGTGAGATCGATAGATGATTAGAGAACTGTCGATTTTTGTTATTTTTAATGACTATACGGCTTCTTCCAGAAGTTCTAAACGTTAGCGCTAAAAAGCCAATAATGATCAAAGACGGTGCGCAATTTAGCGGGGGAATGTCGTTGACTTCATTCCCATCCAGTGTGGATTGAATGTAGTCATATCATAATACAAGGTAGTCTTGTAGGGTTCATACCTCCCGCTCTCTGCAGCCTTTGTGGTTTTTGCCAGTAGTGCCGAACGTTCCGTCTCAGTCATTGGTTTGAAGTTTCGAGCTACCTTCAAGGCCTGCTCGAGAATCGGGAGAGAATCACAGCCTGTCACAACCACATCGACCGGTAGACTCATAGCATAACGCAAGCACTCTTCGGGGCTAACCGTCTTACTTTTTAGAATATGACCGAAACCTAAAGGCTTCATCGAGATAACGCCGATGTTATGCTCTTTCAACACCGGCAGAACCTTTTTCTCGAAGCTCTCAAAGTGTGCATCCATAACATTGATTGGCATCATTACGGTATCGAAGACGAAATTGTTCTTGAAGGCCATCTCCAGCATCTTCAGATGGATCTCAGGACTCTTATGGCCAGAAAAACCTATGTAACGGATATTTCCAGCCTCCTTGGCTTCTAGCAATGCTTCGATTGCACCGCCCTTCCTAAAGACCCGGAAACAATCGTCGATGCGGACGATCTCGTGAAACTTCATCAAATCGATCTGGTCCGTCTGGAGTCGTTGCAGGGATTCTTCGATTTGTTGCTCTGCCGTCCTCTTATTCTGGCCATCGATCTTTGTCATGAGGAAAACCTTATCCCGGTATCCATCCTGTAGGGCTTTACCCATACGAATGTCGCTGATACCATCGTTGTAGTCCCAGCAATTATCCATGAAGTTGACCCCGCTGTCGATGGCTGTGCGAATTAACTGGATGCTCTCCTGCTCATTCAAATTCTGAATCCCGATATGGAAGCCTCCTAATCCCAAGATAGAGACTTTTTCACCTGTACGTCCTAGTGTGCGATAGGGGATTTCCTCTTTTAACGCAGTCATAATTATCCTTCTTCTATTATCCTTCTTCTCATATTAACTATTTATGGCATAAACGATATGCGAGAATTTCGTGAAAAACGAAAAAAACTTACCCTTTAAACCTAGCATTTTGTAATTTGCGCGCTATTTTTTACTCTTTCTAACTTTTTCATAAATAAGACTATGAAAATAATAAACGCCATAGACGCTCGCGAAAAGAGTTAATGAATATATTTTGGTAGAAAAATTCAAGTTCACCGGAAATATCGGGTTAAAATAAGCTAATTTATCTATGGCGATACCGGTTAAGTTGGGATTCTGGATTGCTAAAGAAGTGATTTTTGAATTCCATAGCACAAAGCTAAAAGCGGCTTCGTATGTGGAAACCATAGTACATGTTACAGAAAATAGAAATAGGATTCTTTTTGTAAGAGTCGATAATCTGATAAAAAATCTTCGCAGATATTCCAGTCCTGTTATCCAATATGAAATTCCAAATATAATAAATAATGAAATAGGTTTAAATTCAAAAACTAAATCGAACTCTGTGGCAAGAACGTCCTTTGAAATAGATAGAAAAACAATTTCATCACAAACCCATTTTTCTCCAAATGCTCGTTCCTCTATATCGATGAAAAGAGTAACATATAGCCATAGTGATAAACAAGCAAGGCCAGCTATAACTGAGAGCAAAAATAGAATCTTATCATTCTTTCTTTTATTGAGATTGCGGACTCTTGCTTTCATTGTTATTTCAAATAAAAAATCATTAACTTCTATTTAAAAAAACTTCTAATGTAATTAATAGGACTGAGCTTGTCATTTTAATTTGATCACCTTCAAAATACGATTATTTGTATATGATTGATATTAGCGCGTACGTTATTTCCTATGAATGGAAGTCATGTACAAGGAATAGATTTTCTCACCAACTTTGCTCCAATCGTGATTCTTTAAAACGTAGTCTCTTCCTTTCTTACCCATTTTTTCACCCATCTTTCTATCCTTGTATATAAGGGATATTCTATTCGCGATTCCCGAAATATCGCCTACGCGAGCGAGTAAACCAGTCTCACCTTCCAATACGATACGTTGTATTCCCCCTGTTTTAGTTGAAATGACGGGTTTTCCACAAGCCATAGCCTCGATTAGTGCTATTGATTGCGAATCATATTTAGTGGGCAAGCAGAAGATATCGCACGCATTTAAAAGCTCAATTTTTTCCTTGTTAACAATCGGTCTATCTATGAAATGTATCCTAATATCATTCTTAGCCGCTTGGATCAATTGATGAAAGTAATCGGGATAATTTATCGGTCCAGCTATAACTAGCCTTAAGTCTTTAAGGTCAATCAGTCTAACGGCTTTAACTAAATCAATGATGCCTTTTATAGGATCCATTCTCGAAATGCATGCGATTAGGAATTCATTGTCAGAGATTCCTAATTTTTCTTTATAGTTATCCCTCTCTTTATCATATTTCCTTGTCCATATCGCGTTGGGTATCTCGACACATTTGTTTAGGTTTTTTGAAGAGAGAAACTTGATAAAGCGCAGCTCTTCACCACTTGAGATAATTATTTTCTCAGCAACATCCAAAGGAATTTTTCCAACAGTTCTATCATAAAAGAGATGAGAAAACGGTTTAACCTTTGTTATAAGGTGTGGGAATCCATGAGGAGTTATAAAATATGGTATTCCATTTGCCTTTGCTGCGATTGCCCCAGCTTCAACCGGATGAGTGCCCCAAATCATGCCATGAATAATGTCGCAAGGCTCCTTCAATAGATTTCGAAACATCTTTATTGAAAAATGGTAGCTTCCATAATCAACAGTTGATCGGAATCTTATGATATCAATTCCATCGATTTTATCCCTGGATTCTTTCAGCCTCTTTTCCCATCTGTCATCAAAGTTTAGAGTATAAATTTTTGGGATACATCCCTTATCTAACATAAATTTCGCTAATTCTAGCGTGTAATTTTCTGCTCCTCCAATAGCAGGAAAGAATCTTTGTATTGTGTAGCAAATCTTCAAATTTCCACAGCCTTTGATGTATCAGTGTGAGCCTCCATTTGTGGAGACATGAAATAAATGATGCCATACCTATCTATATCGAGGATGAAAATTTTTTCGAGGGCACGCTAAATATTTCTCGATAAGTACTTATGAATATCTATGGCTGCTCTCCTTCCATCGCCCATAGCTGCTATGGCAGTCCCCTCCCCGGGAATAATATCGCCTCCTGCCCAAATTCCTTTTATCGATGCCCTTCTTTTCTCATCAACGATTATGTATCCTTTTTCGTTTACATTCAATCCCTCAGTAGTCTGAGAAATTAAAGGATTGGGACCTTGGCCTATCGCAATAACGATAGTGGCCGCCTCTATTCTGAAATTTGATCCATTGATTGCTACAGGCACTCTCCTGCCTGATTCATCTGGGGCACCAAGTTTCATTTTTATACACTCTATTGCCTTGACAAGACCTTTTTCGTCCCCTAAAATTCTAACCGGATTAGTAAGCATCATGAATTTAATGCCTTCTTCCCTTGCGTTCTTAATTTCTTCAGCTCTTGCCGGCATCTCCTTTTCTGACCTTCGATATACGATGCAGACATCGGCTCCAGCTCTCAAAGCAGTCCTTGCTGAATCCATAGCAACATTCCCTCCTCCTACCACAACCGCTTTTTTTCCAATGCGAATAGGAGTATCGTATGTTGGAAACAGATGCGCCTTCATCAAGTTACATCTTGTCAGGAACTCGTTTGCAGAATACACCCCAATTAAATTTTCCCCCTCGATGCCGAGAAAATGAGGAGAGCCTGCCCCGTTGCCGATAAATATTGCTTCGTAGCCGAGTTCAAAAAGCTCATTAATAGTTAAGGTTTTTCCGATCACCATGCTGGTCTTTATCTCTACGCCTAATTTCCTCACATATTCGACCTCAGATTTTACAATTCTCTTTGGCAATCTAAACTCTGGTATGCCATAAATTAAAACGCCTCCGGGCTCATGTAAAGCCTCATATATAGTAACTTTATACCCAAGCCTAGCAAGGTCTCCAGCTACAGTAAGACCTGCTGGACCGGAGCCGACAACTGCTATTTTCTTGCTGTTAGGATTTGATCTTCCCTTTGGAATTTTTATTCCCTTTCTTTGCTCATAATCTGCTGCAAATCTTTCCAAAGCCCCGATAGCTATTGGTTCTCCGATTTTATCTAAGATACATAAAATTTCGCATTGCGTTTCTTGGGGACATACTCTACCAGTAATACCAGGAAGGTTATCTCTATCCTTGATAATTTTTATGGCTTTGTCAAACTTCCCTTCTTTAATATTCTTTATGAATAATGGGATATCTATCTCAACTGGGCAACCCTTTACGCATTGTGGATCCTTGCATTGGAGACATCTACTACTCTCAGCGATTGCCTGCTCTTCTGATAATCCAAGCGCAACCTCTTCGAAATTCTTAATACGAATATTCGGTGGTTGCTTTCTCATTAGAGGCCTTTTTGACGGCTTTCGTGGAGATTCCTTTTTATTTGAATTGGCCATTGGAAATCTCTTCAACAATTCATCTTTTCGCAGAGCTTAGATGAAAGCTCCTCCTTATCTAAGTACATATTAAGTCTTTTGATTAGCAAGTCAAAATCAACTAGGTGACCATCAAAAACAGGCCCATCCACGCAGGCAAATTTCGTTTCTCCTCCAACCAATACTCTGCAAGAACCGCACATTCCCGTGGCATCAACCATTATTGGATTGAGACTTACCAAGGTTTTAATTCCATGTGGCCTCGTAGTTTCTGTTACCACCTTCATCATTATTGCTGGACCGACAGCAAATACCAAATTTATCTTTATCCCATCATCGATCAATTTTTTTAGTATATCTGTTACAAATCCATGATGACCTTTGGAACCGTCATCAGTTGTGACATAAATCTCATCGCTTACCTTAGTCATTTCCTCTTCAAGAATGAGTAGTTGCTTATTTCTTGCACCTATTATGCTAATTACTCTGTTCCCTTCTTCCTTGAACGACTTGGCTTCGGGATAAGCCTCGCCTATCCCGATTCCACCACCAATTACTACAACGGTACCGACCTTACCAACCTCTAATGTTCGGCCTAATGGCCCAATCATATCTAATATAGAATCGCCCGCTTTGAGCATCCCCAACATCTTAGTAGTTTTTCCAACTTCTTGGAATACTATTGATACTGTTTCTTTTTTATCATCTTTTTCAACTATGGTTAAAGGGACTCTCTCTCCTTTTTCATCCACTCTTATTACAAGAAATTGTCCTGGTTTACTTTTCCTTGCTATCCATGGAGCGGTAACTTCGAACATTTTAATATTTGGGGCTAACTCTCTTTTGTGGATTATTTTATGCAATAGTCCTCCACCATTTTCGTAGAAAATCTTGTTGTAGATATCAATCCCTTTCAAGCGAAGTAGATAGCAAACAATCTTTCATAAATAGACTTTTAAATATTTTTCAAGAAAGGAGTGATTGTGTATGCTTATTCGATCGATGGACCAACAAATTATGCTGGAGGAATAAGGGCGCGAATCTATTTTACTCCTCGGGGCAGCATCGCTCTCTTATTCCTTCTAAGCTTGGCTCAGGTTTATTTGTTCTTGTCGAATGAAGACAAACAAGGCAGATGAAATCCTTAGGTGACATTGCATTATAAGGTTGCATTATGTTGCCGCATTTGGGGCATTTTGGCTTTTTCTTCATTTCACTTTTCATTAAGACCACGCAGCGCCCGCATTTCGATTATCGACTGTCGCGGGATTACTAGCGTGCATTGTTATATTTCATTTATAATTATGCTAAAATGTCTTCAATAAAGGTTCTCTTGTGATGTATTTTAGGCCTATTTTAAGCCTTAAGATGCTCGCTGGTTATACTTTTACAAATCTCTGATACAAGTAACGATTTACTTCTCTATTTTTAAGCATGCTCAACTTCTATTCAGTACCCAGTATACATCCGTGTATAATAACCTATAATAATCCTTTCACAATAAAAGAGAAGTTTTCAAGTTCAGATCTGAGCGTGCACTGAATGTTGGTTCTCGAGGACATTAATTTTAATTTTGAAAATGAAATTGCCGATATTGTTATTACAAAAGATTCTCCAGGAATAAAGTTATTGGATATTAACATAGGGCCTTTTAAAAAAGGTCAAGAGGTTGGATTAGCTTTCTGGATATGTGAAGAACTTGTAAGATCTGGAATTGCAAAGTTTCGCGAT
>CAYFUV010000014.1:0-4652 GCA_964346435.1 uncultured Candidatus Bathyarchaeia archaeon
TTGGGCACTGGCCTACGCGCTGGTAGATGGAGCCTATGGTAAATTGGGATACTACGAAAGGCCACACACGCTCTCCCATGGGGATGAAGTATGCGATATGTGCTGGTCTTCAAACGCCAATTATAAATCAAATTTAGAGATCGACACACAATTACACGATTGATAATTGAATAACACTCGCTCAAGGATGGAGGTATGATAAAAGAAATGCGCGCGCTTTTACATGGCGTTTTTGTGCGCGCGCGCAAATCTTTTAAATCATCTTAAGAATACGACAGCAAAAATTGATGGCGTCGAGTTCAGGAAGATCTACTTCGTGCAAGATAAAGAGGAGTTCATACTAGTACTGGAGTGTGTAAATGAAAACCAATATTTAGAATGGGGAACAATTTGTCCACCTCCGAATGGGGCTAAGGATTGGTATGAAGTTCTACTGATAAAAAATGAGAAATTTCATAATTAGCTAACTAACAATAATTGCACTAGCTCGCTTTCATTTGATCTGCACACGAGTGATTTCGAGCGAACAAGCACCGTGCGTCCTACAATAGTCTTCGCATTTCTTCGCCCACACTCGTTCCTTGTACGTGAAACCACACGCTTCACAGATGAAGCGTCGTTCACTATTATACTCGACTTCACGAACCATGAATTAATCCTCCGTTTCCATAGGTCAACTCCAATATAATAAATAAATGCTGTTAAATCATTGGGGTTTGGGTTTGGGGTCTAAATTTTAATTCTTCGTTCGTGCAAAATAACTTCCATTCGATTGGTATTTAGTTCTGTATATATAGCAAGATTTAAGAATACGCATATATCCTAAGTTCTACCGCTTATAACATATCTGTTCAATTCATAAGTGAAAATAAATCTAAACTGTGAATAAATTTGAGAACTTACTCCTTTGAAGAAGGCGACGGAAAGAATAAGAAGTTATTGGGAGGAAAGGGAGCTGGTCTATGCGAAATGACCAGAATAAGTTTGCCTGTCCCGCCCGGTTTTGTCATAACAACCAAAGTTTGCCTTGAATATTATGATAATAAAAAAAAGCTTCCAGATGGCTTAATAGATGAAGTTAGAAAAAGGATAGAAGAAGTAGCCAAGAAAACAGGAAAAAAGTTTGGGGACCCAGATAATCCACTTTTGGTATCTGTTAGATCAGGGGCGGCATTATCTATGCCGGGAATGATGGATACGATCTTAAATTTAGGCCTAAATGATACCACAGTTAGTGGATTAATAAAACAGACAGGTGATGAAAGATTCGCTTATGATTGTTATAGAAGATTTATTCAATTATTTTCAAAAATTGCAATGAATGCAAATGATGAGTCTTTTGATAAAGCCTTTGAAGAGTATAAGAAGAAATACAATGCAAAATATGATACAGATTTGCCGGCTGAAGCTTTGAGAGAAGTCGTGGAAGATTTTAAAAAGATATGTAAAAAGGAAGTCGGAGAAAATTTTCCAGAAGATCCTTTCGAGCAGCTAAGACGAGCAATAGAAGCTGTTTTTGGTTCATGGATGGGCAGAAGAGCCGTGGATTATAGAAGAATAAACAAAATCACTCAAGATATGGCTAATGGTACGGCGGTTAATGTACAAACAATGGTTTTTGGAAATATGGGTCCTGACTCGGGTACTGGCGTTGCCTTTACTAGGGATCCAGGAAGTGGGAAAAATGAATTTTATGGTGAATATCTACCCAATGCTCAAGGAGAAGATGTAGTCGCAGGAATTAGAACTCCAAAGCCTATTTTGGAAATGATGAAGGAATTTCCAAAAATATTTGAAGAATTATCTAAAGTAAGGGAAACCTTGGAAAAACACTACAAGGAAGTGCAAGATTTTGAATTCACTTTTGAAAAAGGCAAGCTCTACATGCTCCAAACAAGAAACGGAAAAATGACAATAACTGCGGCCATAAAAACTTCTGTGGACATGTTTAATGAGCGTCTACTAAATAAAAAGAAGGCTCTTTTAAGGATAATTCCTGAGAATCTGGAGCAAATACTTCATAGAAGAATTGATCCCAAGGCAAATATTAATCCTTTAGGAAGGGGAATTGCTGCTTCGCCTGGCGCCGCGTCTGGAAAAGCAGTTCTCGATGCTGATACCGCTGCAAAAATGGGCAACGAAGGAGATAAGGTAATTTTGGTCAGAGAGGAAACTAAGCCAGATGACGTTCATGGTTTCGCAGTGTCTCAAGGAATATTAACTTCCAGAGGTGGTAAAACTTCTCATGCTGCGGTCGTAGCAAGAGGAATGGGCAAACCATGCGTAACAGGATGTGAAGAAATAAAAATAGACATGAAATCTAGGAAGTTCAAAATAAAAGGAAACTCGTTAAACGAGGGGGATTTGATTACAATAGATGGTTCCAAAGGAGACGTTTACATAGGTGAAGTGCCTACAATAGAACCTGTTCTTCCATCTGAGCTTCGCCAAATACTCTCTTGGGCCGATGAAGAGAGAAGATTAGGAGTTAGAGCAAACGCAGATACTCCACAAGATGCTAAAAAAGCAAGAGAGTTTGGAGCCGAAGGCATTGGCCTATGTAGAACAGAGAGAATGTTCAATGCTCCAGATAGGCTCCCCATAGTACAGAAGATGATAATGGCAGAGAATGAGGAGAAAAGAATGGAGTTTATTTCTCAATTAATGCCTTTACAAAAAAATGATTTTATTGAAATTCTTAAGGTAATGCAAGGACTCCCAGTGACCATACGACTCCTAGACCCGCCTCTGCATGAATTTTTACCCTCAGTAGAGCAATTAATTTCTGAAATAGCTGAAATGAAAAGATTGAAAAAAAATGTTGAGGATAAGGAGCGAATATTAAGCATAGTAAGAGATGTTTCAGAAGTAAATCCTATGTTGGGTCACAGAGGAGTAAGGCTTGGAATAACAAATCCAGAAATATATGAAATGCAAGTCAAAGCGATAATTGAGGCGTGTACGGAATTAATTAGACAAGGGTATGAAATAAAACCAGAAATTATGATACCTCAAGTATCCTCTGTATCAGAACTTGAGTTTGTAAGAGAAAGGGTAGAGAAGGTAGCTAAAGAAGTTATGGAAGAAAAAGGAGTTGAAGTGAAATATAGTTTTGGAACAATGATGGAAGTTGTCAGAAGTTGTTTAACAGCAAATAAAATTGCTAAAATTACCGATTTCTTCTCCTTTGGGACCAATGACCTCACACAAGGAACCTTCTCATTTTCAAGAGAAGATGCAGAAAACAAATTCCTACCTGAATATATCAACCTAAAAATTATGAATGAGAATCCATTTGAAATATTGGATTTTGAGGGAGTTGGACGATTGATGGAAATCGCAATAAAGGATGGTAGGAATATCAGATCAGATCTGAAAGTTGGAATATGTGGTGAACATGGGGGAGAGCCTAATTCTGTGAAATTCTGTGATAGAATAGGCTTAGATTACGTCTCTTGTTCAGTGTATAGGGTGCCTGTAGCGAGATTAGCTGCTGCTCAGGAAGCAATGATGAATAAAATATGATTTACCACACGCTTACCCCCTTATTTCCATTGGAAATAAAATACTGATAGAAAGTGTATTGGTTAATTTTATTTTTATTATATAAAAAATACTCCACACGGTATAGTATTTAATGAATATAAAAAAATTAGAGTAAATATTAATTGACTACTGACTACAAATTTACTTATTCTCAATTGACATATTTTTCTATATTTCTATTTCCTATGGAAATGTAGGGGTATAGGTAAATTAACAAATTTTTGTAAGTAAGATCTCGATAATCTGTGAATCATTGTTAACACTTTATTTTTTTTTCTAATTATTTCTAGAATCTAAAAATAATTGATTTTTTGGAATCACAATCTGTGAAAGCCAAGAAAACCCCCTTATTTCCATTGGAAATTTAATTTTTTAGTTTTATTGAATGAAAAGTCTTTTAAATATGTGAACAAATTAATAAATTATTCACAAAAATATTCATTCACAAGTGAATCTAATTCTACATATTAATAAATATTGTAGTTCAGGTAATCTAATTTGCCGACAAGAAAAGTTAAAATAGATTTCATGGATGAACAAGGAACAAAACATACCATCTCTATTGAAGGAAATATTACAAGGGAAAAAGTTGCAAAGGTTCTGGACTATGTAGAGTTGATGGGCGCCGCTCCTAAAACAAATAAACCATTACCTGAAATACAATCACCAAAAAATCTATTTGAGAGAATTCAGAACCTAATCGGATCTTATTTTCTAGATAAGATATTTGTTTCAAAAGAAATCAGGGAACTTTATCGAGAAGTCTATGGAGAGTATATCAGTTTAAGCACAATTTCAACATACCTTTCTAGACTTGTTGATAAAGGAATTCTAATTAGATCAGGCTCTTCTTTTGAATGGAAGTATACATTAAAATCATCAATAGCTTAATTTGGTAAGCTTTATTTCCTTATTAGTAAAACTTCTTTCCCTATACTTCTGAATTTCTCCCCCTCATCGTGTAGTAGTGGTTTAATATTATCTAATCCTTCGTTTTCTACCTCAGCATATAGAACTTTCCCAACTAAGATTAAATGATCTCCTTTTAATTCTACAAATTGTTCTACTACACATTCTAATATCGCTTTAGACTCTTTAATTCTCGG
>CAYFUV010000015.1:0-3105 GCA_964346435.1 uncultured Candidatus Bathyarchaeia archaeon
ACATACAACCTTTAATAACCAACGCTGTTTTCAAGTGCAGAAATTGTGAAACTACCATTCCTGTTCAACAAACTGGACTAGTAATGAGAGTTCCTGGAATCTGCTCCGATTGTAAGGGAAAAGCATTTGAATTAATTGAGAAAGAATCGGTTTTTATAAACTCTCAAGAAATTAGGATTCAGGAGAAGCCAGAAGATTTGCCTCCCGGTCACCTTCCAAGGTCCATGGATATAAAGCTTATAGAGGATTTGGTTGATATTGCAAGGCCTGGCGACAGAGTATCCATAACTGGGATAATAAGGGCGCAACAAGAATTATTACTCAGAGGTGGAAAGTCTCGGACTTTTAATCCGTATATGGATGCTAATCAAATAGATGTCGTTGGAAAAGAGGCTGAAGTTATTGAAATAACTCCCGAGGAAGAAAAGGCGATAATTAAAATGTCCAAGGACCCTTGGGTACAAAGGAAATTGATGATGTCCATTGCTCCTTCAATACATGGCTACGATGATCTGAAAGAAGCAATCTCATATCTATTGTTCGGAGGGATTCCTAAGCATCTGCCAGATGGAGTAACTATAAGAGGCGATGTTAATATTCTCCTAGTTGGCGACCCTGGTACGGCAAAAAGTCAATTACTTCAATACGTTGCTAGGGTAGCCCCGAGAGGGCTATACACAAGCGGTCGTGGATCTACAGCTGCGGGATTAACTGCAGCTGTCATAAGAGAGAAAGCAGGTGGGATGGCATTGGAAGCAGGAGCACTTGTTCTCGCTGATAAGGGTGTTTGTGCTATAGATGAGATTGATAAGATGAGACCCGAAGATCGGGTTGCTATGCACGAGGCTATGGAACAACAGACAGTAAGTATTGCTAAGGGAGGCATAGTTGCAACATTGAATGCTAGAAGTGCAATTTTGGCGGCGGCTAATCCAGCATTGGGCAGATATGATCCGTACAGGAATATTAACGAAAATATGAATCTGCCGATAACGATTCTGTCTAGATTCGATCTCTTGTTCGTTATGAGGGACATTCCCGAGCCTGAAGCGGATGGAAGAATGTCAGAACATATACTTCAGTTACACAAACATAGAAGCGCTTCAGAAGAACCTCCTTTTTCGCCAGAACTTCTAAGAAAGTACATCAGTTATGGAAGGAAGATGAATACTGTTTTGACAGACGAGGCCATGGAAGAGCTGAGAAATTTTTACTTGAAGATGAGATCAAGTTCAGAATCAACCGAATCCCCTGTGGCAATAACTCCTAGACAGCTTGAAGCATTGGTTAGATTATCTGAGGCTAGGGCAAAATCTTTTCTCAGAGATAAAGTAACTAAAGAGGATGCGATGGCAATAATAAGACTAATGTCTGTATCATTACAAGACGTAGGCATAGATACTAGAACCGGTAAAGCCGATATAGACGTTATTATGACTGGAAAGCCGAAGAGTCTCAGAGATAAGATGCAGGTTGTTATAAGTACGGTTGCTTCTATGGAGAAGGAAACTGGAAGCGTTGATGAAAATAAACTCTATCAAGAATTGTCGACAAAAGCGGATATTGAAGAAGAGCAGGCAAAGTCCTTAGTCAATAGACTGATAAAAGAGGGCATTCTTTATTCCCCAACGCCTGGACAGGTCAGGAGAGCAGCTGTGTAAATATTGGAGATTCGTTGATCCAAAAATCTATTTGCATCGATATATTAATCAAATTCAAAAACGTTGAGCATCTTGGAAATCAAGGACATATCTCTGCATGGTGATATCAAAGAAGTACTATTAAGAAATGGATATAGAACTCTTTACCCCCCTCAAGTAGAGGCTATCGAGGCTGGTGTACTCGAGAGGAAAAATGTTGTTTTAGCCAGCCCTACAGCGAGTGGGAAGACTCTAATTGCAGAGCTCTGCATCCTCAAGAATATATCGGAGATGGGAGGTAAAGCTGTCTATTTAACACCATTAAAGGCACTTGCGAGTGAGAAATACCAAGAATTTCAAAAATACAAGGGATTAAAGAAAAATGGAGAAAAAATTAAGACTGCAATATCTACGGGAGACTATGATAGCTCTGATGAATGGTTAAAGAAATATGATATAATAATATGTACGAATGAAAAGATGGACAGCCTTCTCCGTCACGGAGTAAGTTGGGCAAATGAAATTGAAACTATAGTAGTAGATGAAGTGCATTTACTTACCGAACCCGAAAGGGGCCCCACTCTAGAAGTAATATTGACAAAGCTAAAAAAGAATAAATCAAAAGCACAAATTCTTCTTTTAAGCGCAAAAATAAGAAACGTCGAAGAAATTGCAGAATGGATAAATGCAATTCCTATAGATGTTGATTGGCGTCCCGTACCCTTAAAAGAGGGCGTATATTATGATGGGGGCATCGACTTTAGCGATGGATCTATAAAAAAAGTTGAAGAGCTTTTTGAAAACCCAATACTCGATATTTCAATGAAAACGGTAAGTGAAGGTGGACAAGCACTTGTATTTACGGGAACAAGAAGGACTGCTGTTGATAAAGGTAAAAAAGCCTCAAAAGCGATTGCTGGTGCCTTGACAAATGGAGAGAAACTCGCATTATCTAGATTAGCTGGAAGAGTTCTGTCTATTGGTGAAAAAACTAGGCTGAGTGAGGAATTAAGCAAACAGATAAAGAACGGTGCCTCTTTTCACCATGCGGGATTGAACAACGACCATCGCAGAATGATAGAAGAATCTTTCAAGGATGGGAAAATAAAAATTCTAGCGGCAACTCCTACTTTAGCATCTGGAGTTAACCTCCCAGCTAGAGTTGTAGTAATCAGCAGCTATGAAAGATATGAGCCAGGATATGGAAGATATCCAATTTCTGTTTTAGAGTATAAGCAATTTTCGGGTCGTGCTGGAAGACCAAAATATGATAAGTATGGAGAATCAATACTAATCGCCAAGACAGAGGAAGAAAAGGAATATTTAATCGAGAATTATATTCACGCAAAACCAGAAAAAATCTGGTCAAAACTTGCTATCGAAAAGGTTCTTAGGCCTCATGTTCTTTCAATAATAGCTTCAAGATACGTTCGTAGCGAAACAGGATTGTATGATTTTTTTGACG
>CAYFUV010000016.1:0-3887 GCA_964346435.1 uncultured Candidatus Bathyarchaeia archaeon
TCGACTGTACGCTCGTTGTAGAAGGGAACAAAGCGTACCTCGATTCCGGTGCTTTCCGCATCAACGCCACTGATTTTTATAAGACGATGGAGAAGTATGCTTCTGCTTCAGAGTTCATCGTGGGAGTTAGGCCAGAACACATCTACGTCGGGGATAAACGTCAGTCAAAGGAGGCTTTCCAAGCAAAGGTGGAGCTCACGGAACCCCTTGGCAATATGACGATCATTCACTTCTCAGTCGATAGCATACCGATTAAAGTGCTTATTCCTTCAGGGAAGGTACCAGAAATTGGACAAGAGAAGTGGATAAATTTTGATCCCAAGAAAATTTACATATATGATAAGAAAGCCAATAATTTAGTGAGTATTTCCTCACGAAAATTATAAATAGATTTTTAGAAAAAATGATATTGAATTAATAGTCATACCGGATGGATAGACAATATGATTGAAGATAAGATTAAAGAGAGAATTCTGAAAGCAGTGGATGAGAAAAGAGACGAAATAATAGAGTTTACAAGAGATCTTATTAAAGTTAGAAGTCAACTTGGTGAGGAGGGAGCCGCCCAAAAAGTCGTAGAAAAGAAGTTCAGGGATTTCGGTTTCGAAGTAGATGTGTTTGAGGCAGATTTGAAAGAAGTTAAAAAACATCCAGAGTATTCGCAGGTTGAGTATTCTGAAAGACATGGGTATGAGGGGAGGCCGAACGTTGTCGGGATAATGAAAGGAACTGGAGGAGGGCGATCAATGATTCTTACCGGTCACATTGATACGGCTGATATCGGATCAAGGGAAGAATGGACGCATGACCCTCTTGGGGGAGAAATAGATGGCGGTAAGTTGTACGGAAGAGGTGCCGCGGATGATAAATCAGGAATTGCATTAATGTCGTATGCCATGGATGCTGTCCGGAGTGCGGGATTAAAACTAAAGGGGGATGTAACTGTAGCATGCACTATTGAGGACGAGGTCGCCGATAGCGGAGGTATCTTAGCTTTGGTTCTTAGAGGGTATAAAGCAGATGGGGGCTTACTAGTACATGGGCTTGGTACTGGGCCGGATTGCCTGTATTTGTCTTCTGGGGGCATACTTTCCTTTAAAGTGACTGTGCGGGGTTTGGCTGGAGAGTTTACTGAAGGAGTGAATGCAATCACAAAACTCATGAAGATATACCAAGCCTTAATTGACTTACATGAATATCGTGGAAGGACAATCAAATACGAACCATATGAAAGGACTTTCATCAGATACGGTTTTCCACTTGCGGATGTACGCTCATGCGTCATCATTCCCGCCGCGATAAAAGCTGCGACGGAAGATTTGGATCGTGCACGTGTTTTTGTCAAAATACCTGATACATGCGAGTTGTGGTGTAATATGTCGTATCCTCCAACTGAAAAAGAAGATGATGTTAAGAAAATGGTCGAAGACCACGTTAAGAAGGCCGCCGATGCAGATCATTGGCTTAGGGAGAATCCCCCTGAGATCAAATGGGAAGGAATCAGGGCAACTCCTTGGGTGGTTGATTCAAATGACCCAATAGTGAAGATGACTGCTCAGTATATTGAAGAAATAGCTGGATTAAAGCCTTTCATTGGAGGATTGCCAATACAGTGTGACTTTAGGCTTTTAGGCAAATATGCCGATACTCCAGAAGTACTTTTTGGTCCACTAGCAGCAAATCTTCATATGCCCGATGAAAACGTAGATGTCGAGAGTCTCATAGAGACTACAAAAATAGTCGCTCTCATATTAGCAGACTGGTGCGGTTTCGAAACATAAATTAAATTTCCTAAGACATTAGAAATACCAAACCTACAATCGAGAATCTCTTCTAGATACCAAGGGGGTCCGCCAACTCTCCCCTTGGGAATCTCCTAATTAAAAACGGGCAATTGGCCATCACGGTTAAACAAACAATTGAATTACTGATTAATTAATGATCATGGGATCCGGATAGCGTGCGCGCTATTTTTACTGAGGAGGTAGATTGATGAAAGATATGTTTAGCTTGCATGGAAAAGTAGCTATTATAACTGGAGGCAATAGAGGAATCGGAGAAGGGATTGCACGTGGATTCGCAGAGTATGGAGGCGAAATCGTCATTGCCGCACGCAGCCATGCCAAGACGACGAAAGTTGTACAAGAGATTAAAGATGATTTTAAAGTAAGAGCATTGGGCGTCAAAGTTGATTTATTGCAGGAGGAACAGATTCAATCTATGGTGGATCAAACGCTTGATGTATTCGGAAGAATCGATATTTTAGTAAATAATGCTGGGATGAATATCCACAAGATGCCTCAGGATTACTCTACAGGTGAATGGGATGAGATTCTGGACGTGAATCTACGGGGCACCTTCCTATGTTCCAAAGCGGTCTATCCTTCAATGGAGAAGATAGGAGGAGGAAAAATCATTAACATCGGCTCGATGGCATCGATTTTTGGAGCAGCTAAACTTGTGCCGTATGGAGCAAGCAAAGGAGGAGTCGTACAATTAACCCGTAGCCTTGCAGTAGCTTGGGCACCAGATAACATTCAGGTAAACGCTATACTACCAGGCTGTATCAATACAGAATTAACTGTGCAAGCCAGAGAAGCAATGCCTGGCTTCCATGAAAAAGTAATTGCTAGGACTCCAGCTGGACGATGGGGCGAGCCAGATGACTTGAAAGGCGCAGCAATTTTCCTAGCGAGCCAAGCATCTGATTTTATTACAGGTATGGCCCTGCCATTAGATGGTGGCTTTTCTTCGGTGATGGTCTAAGGCATTACCTATATGCACCGACTTTTTTCTACTTCGATTTGATTTTGAACAGATCAAGTAAGTATGTTGTATTAACGCGCGCTAAAGAGAGTCAATAATGTCTTGGACATGTTTCTTCCGACAAATTGGATTACTAGGAACTCAGAATACTCGTCTATTCTTTGGCACGTTTTTATTTATTGTTCTTTTTCCTTCCATGAGGGCTATGCCAGATAAAATTAGGATAGCTCCTATGATTTGCGAAAGTATCAATGATTCTTTTAGGATTATGAATCCGAAAATGATCACAGAAATTGGTTCAAATAGAGCCAAGATAGATGCCTCCTGAGCCTTGCAATATTTAATTCCATAGACATAACAAAAATAAGCCAATACAGTAGGAATCAGACCCATTCCTACTGCAGCGCTCCAATTAACTTTAGAAAAATTTATCGTCAAAATTGATGGGGAGAGAATTATGGTCGAAATTGACATTTGATAAAAAATTATCGTTATCGCATCTGTGTGTTCTCTAAGCATCTTCGTAAGCACGAATATAAATGCGCAAGCGATGCCTCCTATAGTCCCAAATATTATCCCAATATTGCTATTCATCTCATGAACGGAAAGTAGCAATATCAAACCAACGAATGCAATCGCAATCGTTGGAAAGACTCTTTTTTTTATCTTTTCTTGCAAGATTAAGAAAGATAATGGGACTACATAAATTGGTGCCATGTAAAGTAATAATGCTGCGGTGGCCACATCGATATATTTTATTGCAGTAATATAGCCAAGCATATTAATGACATTGATTGCGCCAAGTAGCAGAGCCAATTTGATATTTTCAATATAGAATTTCTTTTTTACCGTTATCATGAAGGCGGTAAGAAAAATTGTGGCGAAAAATACCCTAAAAAATAGAATATGTAAAGGGCTCATGTCTAGATTTCTAACAAAAATTGGCAGGGTCCCGAAAAGCAATGCCCCAATCAAGATTATGAATTTTTTAAAAATTATCACCCAACTAATTATAAGGACTTCATTGTATTTCTGTTCATTACTTAAAAAAAGTGCACTATTTTCTAGAACGCTCTATTCGATATTATTCTAGAGCGTTTTCTTCATAATCGTATATAATT
>CAYFUV010000017.1:0-39900 GCA_964346435.1 uncultured Candidatus Bathyarchaeia archaeon
ATTTCTGTTTTAGAGTATAAGCAATTTTCGGGTCGTGCTGGAAGACCAAAATATGATAAGTTTGGAGAATCAATACTAATCGCCAAGACAGAGGAAGAAAAGGAATATTTAATCGAGAATTATATTCACGCAAAACCAGAAAAAATCTGGTCAAAACTGGCGATCGAAAAGGTTCTTAGACCTCATGTTCTTTCAATAATAGCTTCAAGATACGTTCGTAGCGAAACAGGATTGTATGATTTTTTTGACGCAACTTTTTATGCTCATCAGTATGATTCAAAGATAATACGCCCAAAAATCGGGAAGGTCTTGAATTTTCTAAATCAAGAAGGCATGATCGAAATTCAGGAAGGCTATGTGGATGCTACAAAGTTTGGGCGAAGAGTATCTGAGCTTTACATAGATCCTTTGTCCGCAGTTATAATCCGTGAGGCCCTATATAATCGGGCAAGAATACTCACGGAGTTAAGCTTTCTTCATTTACTTTCACATACTCCTGATATTTCCCCAAAGCTTTACACAAGAAGTAAGGAAGAGAAAGAGCTGAGTATTTTTGCTCAAAACCATTTAGATGAATTCATAATTGGAATCTCAGAAACTTTTCCCGGGTTTGAAACCTATGAATCCTCTTATGGCGAATTCTTATCTGAATTGAAATGTGCGTCTGTTCTACTAGATTGGATCAATGAGAAGAGTGAGGATGAAATCTTGAGAAGGTATAGAGTTGAGCCGGGCGATCTTCTAAGACTAGTTCAAAATTGTGAGTGGCTTCTTTACGCTACTTATGAACTGGCCAGACTTTTTAGCCAAGTAGATTTGCTTAAGCGATTATACGAGCTTAGGATTAGAGTCAAAAATGGGATTAAGTCAGAGCTGCTCCCGTTAGTCCAGCTCGAGGGAGTCGGCAGGATAAGAGCGAGGATGCTATACAATTCTGGCTATCGAACATTCGAGAGTCTAAAAAAAGTAGATATTGCCTCCCTATCTGCTGTTCCCTTAATCGGAATTGCAACCGCTAAGAAAATTAAGGAACAAGTTGGAGGAAAAATAAAAGAAAACGAGTGGAGGATGCTTAAAGAGAAGAAAAAGAGTGAAAATGAACAAAAACAGAGCCTAATCACTGAATTTGACGATTAATTATTTATTGTAATTTTTTATTTTCTTCTCAATATTTGCGATCGCTTTTTTGATCAGTTCCTGAGTTGCTCCAAGATATTTTGTATAATCTAGATTTTCTTCTATTTCATAATCTGAAATTCTCGAAGAAACCTGTTTATTATTTTTAAGGGCATCTCTGAATGTAGCTTTATTTGATATGGCCTTCATCGAGCAAATTCTAACCAATTCATGTGCATCCTGCCTATTCATCCCTTTCTCAACCAATATATTCGCAACTTTTTCAGATAAAATTAGACCGACAGTAATCTCGAGGTTCTTTTTCATGTTCTCTGGGAAAATGGTAAGACCAAGAAGGACCTCATTCATCCTTCTCAACATTTCGTCCAACACTATGAAACTTGTTGAAAAGATAAATCTCTCATTGGCCGAGTTTGTCAAATCTCGCTCATGCCAAAGGGCGATATTTTCGTAAGCCGTTATGACCAAACCTCTAAGAAGTTTTGCTAAACTACATATCCTCTCACATTTCACAGGATTCCTCTTCGCAGGCATTGCGGAACTACCAACTTGTTTTTTTGCCTCAAAAGGCTCCATGAGCTCCATGATCTCAGTCCTTTGCAAATTCCTAATTTCGAGAGCAAATTTTTCAAGACTGCAAGCAATTAGGGCCAATAAAGAAATTAACTCAGCATGAATATCTCTCTGAATAATTTGGGTTACCATGCCCGCTGGCTTTATACCGAGTTTCTCAAGTGCAATATTCTGAATTTTGGTTGCGTGAGGCCCTAGACCTGCTCCATTGCCAACAGCACCCATAATTTTTCCTACTAGAACTCTATCTTTCATTTCCTTGAGTCTGTCCAAATGTCTAGCAATTTCACTTGCCCAAACAGCAAACTTGAACCCTAATGTTATGACTCCCATATGTTGGCCATGAGTTCTACCGACCATTAACACGTGCCGATTCTTTTTAATAAGACTCAACAGAGTCTCTTCTAAAATTAACAAATTATTCTCAATAATCCGCAAAGCTTCTTTAAACTGGATTGCAGATGCAGAATCTTCCACATCTGCACTTGTTAATCCGAAGTGAACCCATCTCTTTCCTACTTTTTCACAAACTTCAGTTAAGGCCAGAACTTTTGCCATTAAATCATGTCTTGTTGATTCTTCAATTTCCTTACATCGCTTTAATTTCACATGGGTTGTGCTGGCCTTTTTAATGATCTCTTTAGCTGCTTCTTTCGGAATATTGCCTACCTCTGAGTGTGCATATGCGACTGCCCCCTCAACATTCAAAATCAATTGCAGTCTATATTCTTCATCGAATATCCTCCTCATTTCAGGACTGCCATAGCGTCCAGAATCTATTGGCGAAATGGGCATAATTTTCTCCTCAACCGTTTAAACATATTTTATTCTAATGAGAAATATAAGCAAATTTTAAAATACTAAAAACAAGCTTTGAATTAAAGAATATTTTTCCCATCACTTAATTCCTTTGGTGAAAACATTGGCCCAAGTTAGCTTAGAATTATTCATTGAAAACGGAGCCAAAGCCGTCGAAAGAAATGATATAGCTATCGTAATCGATGTATTCAGATGCAGTTCTACAATAATTGCCGCTTTGGCAAATGGGATTAAAGAAGTAATTCCTGTCGAGACTTTGGAAGAAGCTTTTACTTTACATGCAAAAAAACAAGACTTCATTTTAGCAGGCGAAAGAGCAGGACTAAAACCGAATAGATTCGATCTAGGCAATTCACCTTTGGCCTTTATTTCTGGAAATTATAAAGGGAAAAAATTGATACTTACTACGAGCAATGGAACAAAAGCAATTAAGCAGGTTGACAAATGCAGTTGGGTACTTATTGGTGCATTTCTAAATGCAGGCGTAGTTGCTAGTATAGCTTTAAAACTAGCTAGCAAGAACAAAACAGGAATAACAATACTCTTGGCAAGCAACACCAGAAGTTTATATTTGGAGGATTTTATATGCGGTGGTCTATTATCAAGCAAGTTTAAATCTTCAGATGCTAAGCTTGATGATTCTGCCCTCTCGGCTATGTTATCTTGGAAAAAGGCCGAAGAAAAACTAAGAGAAGTAATAAAAAATAGTCAGCATGGAAAATACCTTATGGATATAGGATACGAGAAAGATGTAGATTTCTGTTCAAATCTTGATGTTTATCCAATCATTCCCTATCTGAAAAATGGGAGCATAAAAAAATTAGAATAAAAAAATTTATTTCTTTAATAAACTCAAAAATTCATAGGCAACAATGAAGACTCAGAGTTAAACTAAAGTTCCTTATGATGTAAAGGCATTAGACTGAGTTGCCTTTTCTTTTTTCAAGTGATTTATTTCAGCCTTGAATATTTTAGCATGGGTATTATTTAATAGTGCATAGGCTTATATTACAAAACTTTTGCAGCTTGTCTTATCCTCTCTTCAATAACCCCTAATGATACTTTTTGTTGGTCTATCGACAAAGCCATTTTTGGTGATAGATAGGTATTGTCTACTGATCCAAGACAACCTTGATACTTCTGCTCGTAATCGCTCTCCCACTGGAGGTACCCTTCAATACTTTGATGCGCCCCGAATAGTAATAGATTATATCTTCCTTCACTTATTCTATAAACCAAGCTTACATGAGGATCATTCAAAACGTCTCGTAAAAAATCTTCCCTAAATCTACGTACTTCAACCAAGGAAAAAACTAATAGGAAACCTGGAGGAGCAAAGAAAGAGGGGAATCTGCAAACCGGATTATAAATTATATTCCCTTCTCGCATTTTTTGAATCCTTCTGATTACAGTCTTTCTATGAATCCTGAGTTTATTGGCTAAATAATTTTCATTAACTTTAATCCCGTGTCCATTGACAAGGCATTCTAAAATACCAAACGAACTCTTATCGAAAGTGTAGCCATCAATCCTAATTTTTTCATCACTTTTCTCCAATTTCTTTTTTATTAACTCAACTCCAATATGCGGTCTATATTTTTCAATCAAATGATTTGAAAAATAGAGCGCGCGAGAGGGAACTCTTTCCTCTCTGGACGGAATCTTTCCTTCCTCTACTAATTTTTCTCGCCACATTTGGTAACTTGTGATGCTTTTATGAAACTCGAAAAGCATCATGTTATAATCTCCTTTTCTAACACGAAAAGCTGCGAAAATATTCTTATCCTTCTTAATCCAATCATGAATCTTTTCATCTTCAGGAAGGTCAGCATAGACAGCCACAAGTATTGGATATTCCTTGAATAACTCCAAGAATGGGAAAATAGGACGATCAATTATTCTATTCGATACCATTCCTTCAACTTTATTTCGAATTGTTTTTCTATGTCTTTTCAACCGCCTTGTTAAATAGGTTAGATTTATGTTTACACCATTGCCTGAGCAAATCTCTCTTAGAAGACTTAAACTTGTTTCATCAGATAGTAAATTGTTCAAAATATGTGCACCATTTTTATTATAATTACGCGAATATTGCATTCAATTATAATATCTTGGCGAATATTCCTTCAATTAGTCGGACACTTTTATCTTAAATATACCATTTATTGCTCAATGGATATCAATATGTTCAAAAAAATAATGTAGAATTATGATTATATTATACAATGAATTAATTGAATGTACCACTATTAATAAATTTATTCAATTCAAAAGATAGATATGATATATATCTTCACTCAGCCAATAGGTAATCTACTGGATTTTGGTTGAGGAATTTGAAAAGAATATTTGCCAAAGAAGAATACTGCATATGCTGTAGTCTTTGCAGACGCGCCTGCTAAATTGATCAGTTAATATTCCCTATCTAATCAATTTTTGAGAATTCTTTATTAGAGTGCTTATGGGTACTTATAGGGGCACTAGTCTCAGGCGATTGGCGAACAGAAAAACGCCTTTTAATTTTCTCAAAAAGGAGTTTTGGATTAAAAGTTGAGGACCTCTTTAAATCATCAAAGGAATCTTGTTTATTTGAGTAAAATAATTAGTAAATATGAACTTACCTCAGAAAAACTTGTTGACTACCTAATTAAAGCCAAGAATGACGGCAACTCTTCACATAAAAAATTGGAATTTAAAGTTCGTGAGAAATCAGATGAATTCACTACTTATACATTAATATATGATAAAAAAATCGTCAGTCAATTTAGGCTTGAGAATAAATTGATGGATTATCCAGAATCCTCTAAACATAAATTGAATGACCTAATGTTGAGGATGCCACCTAGAAAGGAAAGGCAAAAAACATCGGATTATAAGATCACTGAGTTAAAAAAGGGTTTAAAATCTATTAGTCTAAAGGCAGAAGTCACTGATAAATCTCCCATCAAGGAAGTCTTCTCTAGGAGTGGAAGGAAGCTTAAATTATCAAATGCAACAATATCTGATGAAACGGGATCTATTAAGCTTACACTATGGAACGAACAGATCGGATTAGTTTCTAAGGGGGACTCTATTAAGATTAAAAATGCTAATGTGAAGTCTTTTAGAGGAGAAAAGATGATTAACCTATCTTCTAGAACAGGAAAAATCGAAATTATCAAAAAATGATCTAAAGAAATTTAGCTTTACCTTATCGCTTCTCGAATGTTTGGTCATTATTCGCATCGTACATACTTTAGAATTTTCTATAATACTATACACGCTATCGATACTTTCAGATCCCTCTGCGTATCGCAATATCTTTCTACTCGCTTTATATTGCGCTTCAATACGGCTCCTATCAAAGATAATACAAAGATTGATAAGGTGAATTGGATTGGATGAAATTAGAAAATATCTTGAAATTGCAGTAAAAGAAATACAAGTTGCCGAGTTACTTCTAGAAATGCGGAACCCAAATGAAAAAAAGATTGATAGCGCTCATGCACATCTTACCAAGGCGAGGATGAACATAACATTTGCCCTAGCTCAGGGGTCGGATTGAGCCAGATAAAAGCAAAGAGATAATTCTATCTAGATCGCGCTTGCTGAGTCAAAATAAATAGTATTGGTTTAAAGGATTACCCTGGGAACTCCACTGCGAGCCTGTTATCGAATTTCCAATTGTCTAGGGTCGAGCTGATCTGCGATAATATCTTAACAGCCCTTCGGGAGTCGATATCCAAAAAAAGTTTAACGATATGCGGACAAAATTTTTTTTCTAAACTTAAACTGCCCCACAGTGTACAATAATGGATTATTGTCTGGCGTTCAACATCAATGTCAACGGTTGTATCTGCGATATAGGCTGCTATTCCTCGTTTGCTGTCTTCCCTGAGAGAAAATTCTTTGTTCTGTATTGACTTCGCTTTCTTAATAATATCGCCACTTCCAAATTCTTGTAACATATTTTCAACCTTCTTATCACTGATTGGCCCTGTCCAAATCTCGAGCGTTTCTACCGGCGATGAAGATCTGTCTTTCCTGCTCAAATTCATCCTTCGCAGAGTAGCATCACTATGCTCCGTATTAATACCGAGCATTTGCATTATCTGGAGACAGTTTTCAGGTGCGTAGGCATGGAAGTGATTGTTAAAGTAGCCAAGAACTCTTTTAGTCTTTCCAGCAACTTCTGTTACTCTAGGAACCCACTCTTCTACCTCTTCCTTTGAATATTTATAATTAAACCACGGTCTACTGCCTCTCCCATGCCATCGGAAATAAGCGATATCTGATGTTATATGGACTTCAGGCGGTAAAAGCGGTTCATCAACAATTGTGTATGCCACATGATAGATATCTAGTAGCCGAAATGTTTCTTTACGCAGCCATGAAGTATGCCTAAACTCCATCGCAAAATTTGTAATGGTTGGCAAGAGAGATAGGAAAGATTCAAGTCTTTCGTTATTGAATTTTAGAAATGGCGGAAGTTGGACGAGAATGCACCACAGTTTTTTTCCGCTTATTAGCGGCCTCATGACTTCCAAGAATTGGTTAATGTCTGCTTCAACTCCTTTTGAAACATCAATTGTTTTTTTATGGGTTATGATCTGTGGTAGCTTTGCAGAGAAGATAAAATCTTGTGGCGTATATTGATTCCAACCTAGAACAACCTCGGGTTTTGGAAGAGCGTAGAATGTGGAATTTATTTCGACTGTGGGGAAGATTGAGGAGTATTGTTTGAGTTTGCCTTGCTTTCTAAAATAAAACGAATCCTCCCATTCAGCGTAACTCCAGCCGCATGTCCCGAGCATAATTTCGCCCAATATTTCGCACCGAGGTGAATTAAAATAAATAAATTCGAATAATTATTAATTTCGAGAGAGGTTGAAAGAATTCAGAATAGGAGCCGGTGGATGGGCATATTTTCAAACTCCTGGACTAGATTCTCTGGTTGCTTACTCAAAAGGTTTTAACTTTGTTGAAGTCAATTCTACCTTTTATACGATACCTAATTTGAAAGAAGTTACTTCGTGGCGAAGGAGAGTTCAATCCGACTTTGAGTTTTCTGTTAGATGTCACAGAGACTTAACCCATACGTATAAGCTAGAACCCAGAATTGAATCTTATGGAATATTAAGTAAGATGCTGGCAATATGCAAAACTCTGGAAGCAAAGGTTTTGCACATTCAGACTCCTGCCACTTTTGATATAACTCACTCCAAGATAGATTCAATCCGAAACTTACTGGGTTCTTTTGATCTAAAGGGAATAAGAATTGCGTGGGAGATTAGGCAACCCCTTTCTAAAGAAATTCCGGCCTATTTGTTGAACTTAATTCAGGATTTTGACATCATTCCATGCGTTGATATTTCGAAGGTGGAATCCCCGATACCTACTGATATTTTGTATTCAAGACTATTTGGAAAGGGGATCCATAATATCTATCAATTTGATGACGATGAGTTAAGAACAATAGATAATAGGGCTAGCAAGAATGAGTATGAAAAAGTAATGTTATCATTTCATAGTATGAAGATGTATAAAGATGCAGCCAGGTTAAAAATCTTCAAGGAGACAGGAAAGTTTCCTCAAATAACCGATTCATTGGGCTTATCATCTCTAAAGGAGGTTTTAAGCGAAGATGCAAAATTTCCTTCGACAAAGGAAGAGCTCATTCAACACCAGGGATGGAAAATTTTTGATTTAACCTCGACTAAGAGAATTCGTGTTCACGAAATTCTAGATAGACTTCCTAACAATACTTATCGTAACTTAGAGGATGTATTAAAAACGCTTGAAGAGCGGGATTTCAGTTAATGCAGGTTCCGCATTTATGATTGCCTCTCCCCAAAATTCAGTTCTGGAAAAGTTATCTTGGGAAGTATATGTGTGGAAAGATATTCACTACACTACATCTTCAGATATAACGAATTTAATCCCAATTTTTGTCATTGCGTCTAAAGCTTTTGACAAGTGACTTGGTGGGGAATTAATCGCCTTTGTGAGGTCAATTGGGACGACTATCTCGAATCCTAGATTCCGTCCATCTTTAGCGGAATAATAGACACAGTAATCTAAAGCAAGACCGCATAGGAAAATTCGTCTTTTTCCCAAAACTCTAAGATAGCCTGATAGGCCGGTGGACGTCTTTCCATCATTTTCAACAAACGTTGAATAGCTATCCACAGTGGGATGGTAACCTTTTCGGATTATTGCATTAGTAAATCTTAACTCAATATCAGGATGGAAATTTGCACCGTGAGTTCCTTGAACGCAATGGTCGGGCCAGAGGATCGGTCCAATCCCTATGGCCTCATATGGCTCATATGGTTTCATATTATGGCTGCTTGCAAATGAAAGGTGGCCCGGAGGATGCCAATCTTGAGTCATAACTGTTATATTATCTAAATTATGAAACTTTTCAGCAAAATTATTAATTGGGTCTATAACTTTATCGCCCTCTTTTACTCCGAGAGCCCCATTCGGCATAAAATCATTCTGGATATCTACTATGACTAAGGCGTCGTCATTCATTATTTCTAATTTTGATATTATCTTCAATTCTTCGAGTTTCAATAATCATTCGCCCATAGAATTTTTGAAGATAAGAATAAATTCGCGTACAAATAGGAAATTGATAATTCGATATTAAGAAATTTAAAAATTGCCTAATAAATCGGTTAATAAAACTCAGTTATAACATTATGAAAATCGATCACTCTCCTTATTTAATACTTTCACTTTTCTCTGCGTATAGCATCGGCTCTCTTCATCCCTTATATATCGGCTAAATCCAACTCTTTACACAGATAATCAGAACATTTGTTTCTTCAAATTTAGGAAATTCAAATTGAATTTAATGAGTGGTTTAGAATGTCTGAACCTATCGATATAAAAGATATTGAAGGAGTTGGGCCAGCAACTGCCTCTAAGTTAAATGAAGCTGGCTTCTATTCTATCGAATCCTTAGCGGTAGCCCCTACTCGAGAATTGATGGACAAAGTTGGGCTAACATATGAGACAGCCTTAAAGATAGCCGAAGCTGCCAGAAGATTAGTCAAGATAGACTTCATAACTGCAAAAGAATTATGGAATCGCAGGAGCTCAATGATTAAAATAAGCACGGGATGCGATTCATTGAATGAATTGCTCGGTGGGGGGATAGAAACTCAGGCAATGACCGAGTTCTGGGGTGAATACGCCTCAGGAAAGTCCCAATTATGCATGAAACTTAGTGTTATGGCTCAAATACCGAAAGATAAAGGGGGAATCGAGGGTAATGCGCTATTCATTGATACAGAAGCTACATTTAGCCCTCAAAGAATATATAAGATGGCCGAAGCTTTGGATCTGGATCCCGATAAGACTTTAGAAAATATTATCTATGCTCGTTGTTATAACAGCGACCATCAACTACTGATAGTAGACAATTCTTTCAGACTTTGCCATGAGGAGAATATAAAATTAGTTGTAGTGGACTCTTTAACTTCTCATTGGCGGGCCGATTATATAGGTAGGGAGACCCTCAGCGATAGACAACAAAAGTTAAACATGCATTTACATAAACTATTGCGATTAGCTGAAATTGAAAACTTGGCAGTAGTTGTTACCAATCAAGTACAAGCAAACCCAGCAACATTCTTTGGCGATCCAAATAGGCCAGCGGGGGGGAACGTAGTTGCACATGCGTCCACTCATAGAGTCCTGCTTCGTAAAAGCCGAGGGAATACGAGGGTGGCAAAAATCACTGATTCTCCATGTCTACCGAGTGAACCTGAAGCTCATTTCATGATAACAGAAGATGGGATTGACGAGGCTCCAGATAAGGAAAAAATGAAATAATTGAACAATCAAGTCTTACCTTCCAATAACAGTTTAATTAAGTTCCCGCGATTGGCATCTTATGGATATGGTTCCGTAAAAATACAAAAACTATCGAATTAAGGCATAGAATAAAGTAAAACAAATCAAAGAAAAACCGAATAGTATTCTTTTGGAGGATGCTGCGAGGTTCATATACGATTATCTTTAGCGTCAACAGATTTTTTTACAATTTTGCTTTTTTAGCTAATAAGAGAACCAAGATAATATAGCCTAAATTTTAGAAAAATTATAAGGTAAAAAAATATTAAAAAGAGGTTTGTTTACGGAATACTTAGTTTGCTTGCATTTCGTTTTTTCTCGCTATTATTCAGTTTTTTCGACCTTTATTTCTATCGTCGATACATTCCTTACGTCTCCACCCTCGCCGATAGCCTGTGTTCCTATAGTAACATCGATCACCTTCAACTTACCTTCAAAGAAACGCCTACGTACCACCTCGACTACATCGACAGCTCTACTGATAGCTCTTCCTCTTGCTTTAATCGTTAGTGTATTTTTTCCTCCGTGGAAGTGCATCATAACAGCCGTTGCATAGCTCATGACAGGCTTGTTTCCTATCAAGATTGTATCTGGAGGAATTGGGGCTCTTGGCTTTGGGGGTGCCTCTGCTTCCTTTTCGGTTTCTGCATTCTCAGTCATGCTGACTCACCTCCTTGAATTCCTTGACTACTCACCCATTGATTAGTTCTTTTATCTCTTAAGCTTTACCATCCGTCTTACATTCCTTTTAAGACTAAATTATGAGAATTTTACCAAGAAATCATTGTGTTTTTTACAAATTTGTTTTATTAATTTTAAAGGATTATTGTGTGCTTTCTGTGATTATTAACAATAGATTCATTTAGCTCACAATTTGGAGGTGTAAAAATGCCTAACAACATGATAAAGGACTGGGACAGAGAAGACGACAAATCTCCGAAGATAAAAATTCCGGGAATGCTTCGTCAGGAGCAACCTTTGAAGGAAAAGATTTCCCGAACTATATACAGATTAAAAACTCAACAAAATAAGTTGGAAAGCTCTGTTTCTAGAATGCAAAGACATGATAAGGAGCTTTTTGATAAATGTGTATCGGCACAGATGACTAAGGATTCAGCAAGGGCAGCTATGTATGCAAATGAGTGTGCAGAAATACGTAAAATGGCTGGTATAACACTTAGAAGTCAACTCGCTTTAGAACAGGTTTCTTTAAGGCTTGAGACAATTCGAGAATTTGGAGATATAGCCGCATTGATGGGTCCAGTATCTGAAGTAGTCCGATCTGTGAAGACCCAGATCAGTGGTATAATGCCTGAGATGTCCTATGAACTCGGGGAAATTGGGGATACATTGAATAGTATGGTAGTTGAGGTTGGCGAAGCTACAGGCCAATCATATGATAACGAAGCTTCAAGTTCAGAAGCTCAAAAAATCTTGAATGAAGCAAATACTGTTGCAGAGCAGAGAGTGAAAGAAAAATTCCCAGATTTCTCCTCGATGGAACTGGATTCTACGAAAATTTCTGAGTATGGAACTAAGGAGCATACCCAAACCTAGTTTTCACAATATTTGGATAGGAGGTGTAAAGAATTTGGAAGATATTAAGAATACGATTGGTCAATTGGCCTACGACTCTTACGGGAGAACGATCGGAAAAATAGTCGGATTTGATTTTGATGCTAATGATAAAGCAAAATCAATAAAGATGATATCTGAAAAAGGGGAGTTTCTTGAATTTCCAATTGTCCAAGCAATCCTTGAGAACAACTCTGTTGTCTGCTTGCCACCTAGGGAAAAAGAGGCGAGGGAGATCCTTAAGCAGCTCAAAACATTGAACAAGAGAATCAATGCTTTAAATCAGCTTTATAGGTCCGGCGAGATTCGAGAGGAATCTTATCAGTCGCTCAAAAAAAATTATGAAAGTTCATTTACTAAAATTAAAGAGAATCGTGAAGATGTACTCGAGAGATTGGAAGAAAGGAAGGAGGATCTAAATAAGCAGATACATGAGCTTCAAATAATATTCGCTAGTAATAAAATGCAATTTCTTTCAGGAGAAATAAGTGAAAAAGCTTTCAAATCAAGTGAAGACATCATTCGAAGACATATTGATAGTGCTACTGAAGAGAAAACCGATATAGAAAACATATCAAAGTACATCGCATCAGCTAATGAATCAATTTTTTCCTCGATCCCGACTGCCGGGGAAGATACCGCGGAAACAGAAGATAGCAAAGTTACAGAAACAGATGAAGAAACCCCAGAAATGGAGGTTGTTCCTAGAGAGGAATTTTCTGAATCAGAGGCAGAGGACGCGCCGGAAATAGAAGAAGAAACTCCAACTGCTGAGGAAGATACCGCGGAAACAGAAGATAGCAAAGTTACAGAAACAGATGAAGAAACCCCCAAATTAGAAGAATATGGAGAAGAATCAAAAGTAGAAGATTCAAAAGATAAGATTATTGTTCGAATAAGGGAGGATTTCTGAGATTTCATTTTTCGAAAGAGTACTAAGAAAACTCTTTCCTTCCAATTCACTAAAAGATAAATTGTTCCAAGTCATTTACAGGCTTAATGAACAGTTAGAGGATCTCGAAAGCACAATTTCCAAACTTCGGGAAAGAGACCAAGAAATTTTTCAAAAATGCATCGGAGCCCAGGTCACTAAAGACATTCCCCACGCCAGAGTATATGCTAATGAGTGTGTAGAGATAAGGAAAGTTGTTAAACTTTCGATAAGCAGTCAAATTGCGTTAGAAAGAGCAATAATTAGACTTCAAAGAATTTCAGAATTCAAAGAGATCATGGAATATATAGTTCCAGTAATGGGCATTCTCGATGAGACTGAGAACAGGATCTCTGATTTCGTTCCTGAAGTCGCTACAGGAATTGGGGAAGTCAACTCCATGTTGAATGAGTTGAGTTCCCAAGCAGAAATACCTACCTCCAAAAATTCTGAGGAAATTGCGCCAAATGAGGAAGTCAAAAAGGTCCTTGAGGAATCCAATGTGCTTGCGGAACAAAAATTAAAAGAGCAATTTCCAGAACTGCCTGAACTGGAAGATTCGTCGAAAAGTACGTCTGGACCTGAACCAGTTGCTTTGACTAATGAGGGAGAAGAAGTTGCCTTACATGAACTAGTTTATTCTCATCTAAAAGAGCGAGATGGAAACCTAAGCATTTCTCAATGTGCTTACTTACTGGGAGTATCTCAAGAAAATGTAAGGAAGGCAATAGAACATCTCGAGAAGACGGGGAGGGTAGTGATCGATAAGCGTAGTGTATAGAAAGGAAGTGAGAGAATTATGTCAGCCTCTGAAGAATTAGAGAAATTGGCCGCACAGCATGCAACAGAAGCAATCCAATTGGAAAAACAGGGATCAAGAGGTCTAGCTGTTACAAAATTTCAAAGAGCAATAGAAATTCTTCTAAAGCTGTGTGCTCTTTATCCAGACTCGCCACAAAATAAAATTTACATGGACCACGCGGAATCCTATAAAAGGAGAATAGAAAGTCTTAGTGGCGAGGCGAATTACAAAGACCTTAAGACCTCATCTGATGATGACAGGGCAGAATTCGAGCAGTTAGTTATTACAGAAAAACCCTCAGTGAGATGGGGAGACATTGCTGACCTCCAGAATGCCAAAGAGGCCATAGAAGAATCGATTACTTTCCCTGTTAAGCGTCCTGATCTTTTTCCGTTAGGGTGGCCTAGAGGAATCCTTTTTTTTGGTCCCCCTGGATGTGGCAAAACGCTACTTGCAGCAGCCATTGCCACTGAGATAGAAGCCACTTTCTTCTGTGTAGATGCAGCATCGATAATTTCCAAATGGCTTGGCGAATCCGAAAAAAATATTGCTCAACTTTTTGAGAACGCTCGAAAATCGAGTAACGAAGGTCATCCATCTATACTCTTCATAGATGAAATTGATTCTTTGGTGAGATATAGCGTTACAGAGGTTGGTGGTGAAGCAAGAGCTAGGAATCAAATATTGAAAGAGATGGATGGCATAATAGACAAAAATCAGGCCTTACATGTTTACATTATTGGGGCAACAAATAAACCCTGGGCTCTAGATGAACCATTCCTTAGAAGGTTCCAGAAGAGGATTCTCGTTCCATTACCGGATGCGGTAGCAAGACAGGAGATGTTTAAGCTTTTTTCAAAAAATCTGAAACTATCTCCCGATGTTGATTTCAATGAGTTATCCAGAATGACAGATGGGTATACTGGGAGTGATATTCGAGATATTTTCCAATCGGCACAAATCAAAGTAGTTAGGGAACTATTCAAACTTGGAAATCTGGAAGATAGAAACAAAACTCCGCGTTACATTACTATGGAAGATTTTACAGAAGTCTTCACGAAAAGAAAACCAAGTATTTCGTTAGAATCCATTCGTAACTATGAAAAATGGTATACTGAATTCAAAGCTCTATGATAGTGGTGATATATTTATGAAAACAATCGATGGCACTGATGTGAGGATTTTATCGGAATTGGTTGAAAACTCGAAGACTCCACTATCCAAAATTGGCAAAAAATTTGGTTTACATCCAAACGTAGTTGCATATAGAATTAAGAAAATGAAAAAACAAGGAATAATAAAAGATTATACGATTGAATTAGATTTTGAAAAAATTGGGTTGAACGAGCAAGTTTATGTAGGGTTAAGCCTCCCATCAAATTCTGAGATGGATAGAATACTGGAACAGATTATCGAAATACCTCAAACAATGAGAGTTATAAGCTCATTAGGTTCTCCTGAAAGTATTATTCTATTTGTTGGAAAGGATAAATCAGAAATAAACGAAGCTATATCAAAGCTAAGAAATCTCGACGTAAAGATAGAATACACTGCCTCAGTAATAAAGACCTATGGGAACAAGAATACTGGGGACTTCCTAAGACTATTAGCAAAAAATGAGAGTATGAGCTGAACCATAATGAATGCGTTATCGTTCATCTTCAAACGGGCCATCAATGGTCATTTGTCTAATCTAGTATTAGGTATGTTGAATGTAGCGGTTTTGGCCTCACTTTATATCATTTTGGGCGAGTTCGGAATGTCGGACATTCGAAACCTGAAATATATTTTTCAATTTTTTACATTATTATTAATAACAAGTGCGATAATTCTTTCTATTAATTCTGAAATTGTGGATAAGATTCGTGATATTTGCATTTTACGCGCAATAGGACTTCAAAAATATTTTGTCTGGCTCGTTTTCATCATCAAATCAATATCTATTGGGTTAATAGGATCGATAATTGGGATTCTAATTGGGAGTTTTTCTCTTTTATTTCTTTTCAATATCGCCCCAAAATTATTGCCAATTCTGAATATGATGATTTTGGGCGTCATATCAGTATTGATCAGCAGTTTTTTTCCTTTGATCAAATTATCGAAATTGAAAATCCCCGAGGTGTTGAATAGATGATGATGGATTCGGAACCAATTATTAGTATCGAGAATCTATATAAAAAATTCGAGAGAGTTAGCTTAGATGTGCATCTATTCAACGATTTAAGCTTCAGCATACGCGAAAAGGAATTTGTAGCAATAGTCGGTGAAGGCGGCACCGGGAAGACTACTCTGGTAAATATTATTGCTGGATTGGAAATGCCAAGTGAGGGAAAAGTGATCGTACTCGGTCACGATTTATCAAGAATTAGTGACAATAAAATTTCAAAACTACGGTTAGAAAATGTAGGGATAGTATTCCAAACATCCTCCTTGATTTCCGATCTTACAGTTTTTGAAAATATTCAATTACCAATGATGATGCGGAAAAAGTCAATATCGGATCAGAATTCGAGGGTTGAAGAATTGCTAAATTTTTTTGGGATTTCAAATAAAGCTATGCTTTTTTCTAATGAATTGAGTCTTGGCGAGAGAAAAAGAGTCGAAATAGCAAGGGCACTGGCTCTTGATCCTCCAATTCTTATCATGGATGAACCGCTGACCAATTTGGATTCTCCAACGATAAACACCTTTATCCCATTTCTTAGGGGCCTTAAATTTCTGCGAGATCGTACGGTTATAGTTACTACCAATAATCTTAAGATTGCTAAGATAGCAAATAAAGAAATAATGTTAGAAAAACCTAGGTTGTTGCCTAAAGTTAGTTAAAAATTAGAAGGTTAGAAAAAATGTTTAGGAAAAAAACCCCAATCTCAGAAAGAATCAAAGAAGCTATTCAGCCTACGCCTATTAGGCGAAAGATAGTTAAGACTTCGCATAGACTTAATGTTCAATTAAAGCAGTTGGAAAGAAAAACTCACCAGTTGCAGACTAGAGATAAGGACTTGTATAACAAGTGTGTTTCTGCTTTGCAAGCGAAGAAGAATGATTTGGCTACGATGTATGCAAATGAGTGCGCCGAAATAAGAAAAATGATCATGACTACTATAAAAAGCCAACTTGCATTGGAAAAAGTTGCATTGCGATTAGAAACAATAAGGCTCTCAGGGGATTTCGCATATTTAATGAGCTCAGTTTTAAGTGTGATAGGTGGAGTAAAGAATCAACTAGAAAGTATGCTTCCTGAAATATCTGCCGAACTATCGGATATCGGTGAATCATTGCAATCAACGGTACTGGAAATGGGAGAAGCTACTGAACAATCCCTCGATACATCCATTCCAACAGAGGAGGGAAATAAAATTCTGGAAGAAGCTAGTACACTTGCTGAAGAGAAAATGAGGGAACAATTCCCTGAAATACCTTCAATTCCTAGCAAAGAATCCCAAACCTAAAATCGTTTTGAGAAAAAAATTCTTTTGAAGTAATTGAAATGCACTCATTCTCTGATATGGAAATAAAAAATTTTCTTGGAAAAAGAACAACGGATATTTATGGCCGTAATTTGGGAAAAGCTGTGGCTATACTGAAGAATTCTGATGGCGAATTAGAATATCTGCAGGTTGATCAAAACGAAGGTCGTTTAATTAAATATTCGGCCGAACAGATAATGATAGACAAAAATGAAATAGTAATAATACCTTCTTGGAAAATTCATGCTGATAAGATGAAAAAAGAACTTAAACAGATGCAGAGTAGAAAAAATGCATTGGAAGAGATGTTTGCAAAGGAAGAGATAGATAAAAAAATACTTGAAGGATTTAAACTTAGCCAGTCATCAGCCGCAAACTCATTGAAAGGGAAAAAACAAGAATTACTTGATTACCTAAAAAGAAGATCAAAAGAATTAGAAGGACAAGTAAATGAACTGACAAACTCCCTAGTTGAGATGGGAACAGGAAAGATGGCTGGAGAAATTCCTAATAATGAGTACAAAAAAGCACAAAAATCCATAGAACAAAACTTGAATTATTTGTATCTTGAAAAGAAAGATATTGAAAGCTTTATTGCCAATCTGGATTCAGAGTAAAAAGCGCCCTTTCATTTAGGATAATATTTGATACATAATTCATCTGATATATTCATCGATATACGATACTTTTGTTTTCGATTGCGTTTCTTTCTCAGATTCCCTATTTAATTCAATTCTACCATAAACACCATCATAACCTGGGGCTACTTTAATCTCATTATTCCGCATTTTAATTATTAACTCTGCTATTTCATCATTTGCTATTTGAGCAATTTCATCTCTGTTCTTTTTTAGTAGAACAGAATATTCATTTCCGAACTTTTCAATCAAAGCATTATAGATTTTCCATATTTTTGGACTCGCAACCTGGTCTGTATCTAACGCAAAAGCAATTATTTCTGAGAGTGGTAAAAGCCGAAAAAAGTCTATCGCGTTAGGTGGCCTGTAACCTGATTCTCGATCTGCGAGTTCTTCAACTCTTTGCTCTACGCCCTTAGTTAATTTCTGACGACATCTTGGGCATGTGTCTCCATGTGCTGCAGCATCCTTAGCTGACATCGAGATGTTGCATTTTCTGTGACCAGACCAATGATATTTTCCATATGCTGGGTCTGTTTCTATTGTGAATTTGAATTTTTTGTTCTCTTTATTTTTTATGGCATCCCTTATCTCATTATAGGCCATTTTATCTAACTCAAAGACATTTGCTTCCCTTCCAATCCTCCAAGGCCAAGCAGAATGGCTATCGGAGTTTGATAAAAATGTTAATCTATCTATCTTGCTTAACCTCCAATTCATCAATGGATCGGAAGAGAGTCCTGTCTCTAATGCGAATACTTTACTCGATGAATCCTGATAGCATTCATTGAAAGAATCAAAACCTGATTTAGATCCAAAGAGACCAAACCATGGAGTCCAAGCATGGGCAGGATAAATAACATTGTAATTTGATAACTCAGCAACAACTTCGACTAGGTGAGCAGCACTCATGCTAAGAATTGGTCTGCCATCAGTCTTGAGGTTGCCAAAATTATTAAGCGAATCGGCAAGTTGCTCTGCATTCTCGATGCTTGGCGTCATTATTACATGGTGAATTCTTTTGATCTCATTTTCGTAATCGAAAACGGTGCATACCTCTCCAGTCAATATGAAACGAGTAGGATTATTTTCATTGTGGGCCAGTCTATATAATCCTGTTCCATCAATTTCTCTTAGATTCTTTTTAAGTTCTTTCAGTAATATTGGATGGGTAAAGTCTCCTGTTCCGATTAAGTTTAGGCCTTTAAGCTCACAAAATCTTGCAATGTCAATTAGATTCATGTTCTTACTGGTTGCTCTGCTATATTTTGAATGAATGTGAAAATCTGCGAATATCTCCATTCCATCTATTCACAGACATATTATAGGTTAAAGCAAAATTAAGAATTTTTAGTAAATTTGCTAAGTTGGGTATATAATGTGTGCGCTGTATAGTAAAACGAGTATTTAATATGAATAGTCTAAGTGATGGTTCCAGTTGGCCTTTTATCGATTTTAGATAATGTTTTAGAGAATCTCTTAGCTGTCTCGTCATAAAGCTTCAGCTCATCCTCGGATAAGGGCCTGACTTTCTTCATAGCTTCTTCAAAATGTCGTGTTGAAATACTAAGTTCCTTTGCCTTTTCCTTTATTTCCTCTTCGTTTTTGAATTTTGTGATATGCTCCTTTATCGACATCATGACGGCGCTGTTGCATATGGCGGCGATATCTGCGCCAGTATATCCCTCAGTTCTTTTTGCAAGATCCTCAAGGACTACATTCTTATCCAGATGTTTATTTTTTGTATGGATTTTGAAAATCTCTTTCCTGGCCTCGATATTGGGTAAAACAATATAAAGCAACCTATCAAATCTACCGGGTCTCAATAAGGCAGTTTCAACTATGTCAGGACGGTTAGTTGCAGCAATTATTACGACATCTCTTAATTCCTCTAAACCATCCAGCTCTGTTAGCAGTTGGCTTATAACTCTCTCTGTTACGTGTGAATCCCCATATCCTCCTCCTCTTATCGGGGCTATTGAGTCTATTTCATCCATAAACACAATGCAAGGAGCTGCTTGCCTCGCTTTTCTAAATACTTCGCGTACAGCTTTTTCTGACTCGCCAACCCATTTTGAAAGTAACTCAGGTCCTTTTATGGAAATGAAGTTGGACTCACTTTCATTAGCAACGGCCTTAGCCAGTAAGGTCTTACCTGTTCCTGGTGGGCCGTAAAGAAGGATCCCTTTTGGCGGATTTGCATCCATATGTGAAAATAATTCAGGGTACTTCAGTGGCCATTCAATAGCTTCTCTTAGTTCTTCTTTTGCCTCCTCTAGATTGCCGATATCTTCCCATTTAACTAGTGGGACTTCTACTAAGACTTCGCGCATGGCTGAAGGTTCGACATCCTTCAATGCCTCCTGGAAATCCTTGTTGGTGACATTAATGCTGTTTAGGATCTCAGCTGGAATGCTTTCTGCCTCAAGGTCAATATTTGGAAGAACTCTTCTCAAAGCTCTCATAGCCGCTTCTTTACTCAAAGTTTCTAAATCTGCTCCAACAAAACCGTGAGTAACGTCTGCTGTTTTGGAAAGGTCTACATCATCTGTCAAAGGCATACCTCTAGTATGTATTTGCAGTATCTCGAGGCGACCTTGCCTATCAGGTATTCCTATTTCTATCTCCCTGTCGAATCTTCCTCCCCTCCTTAAGGCTATATCAACTGCATCTAGTCTGTTAGTTGCGCCGATGACCACTACTTTACCTCTTGACTCTAGCCCATCCATTAATGACAGAAGTTGTGAAACAACTCGTTTCTCTACCTCTCCAGTTATTTCCTCTCTTTTAGGTGCGATAGAATCGATCTCATCAATGAATATGATACTTGGTGCGTTTTCTTGCGCCTCTTTGAATATATCACGTAGACGCTTCTCGCTCTCTCCATAGAATTTACTCATGATTTCAGGTCCGCCTATATGGAAGAAATTAGCATTCGTTTCGTGAGCAACAGCTCTGGCCAAAAGTGTTTTCCCTGTCCCAGGTGGTCCATGTAATAAAACTCCTTTAGGCGCTTCCACGCCTAACTTTTCAAAAAGCTCAGGGTGACGCAATGGCAACTCGATCATCTCTCTGACTTTTTGGATCTCGTTTTTTAAACCACCGATGTCTTCGTAAGTTATTCTTGGAACGGCCTTTATAGGTGCTTTTATTTGCTCACCTATGGCCACTTCTGTTTTTTCAGTAATTATCGCAGCATCTGCTGAAGGCTGTATTGAAGTTACCACTAATTCAATTTTTCTTCCCATTATGTTAATTGGGATATTATCGCCCCTTGTGACAACACGTCCCTCTAGAATTCGGCTTAAATATTCTTCTCCTCCTACAATGCGTAATGGTTCCGTTGGAGCGAGCGTTACTTTGTCTGTATTCTTAGCCTCAATCTTTCTGATCTCAACCTTATCGTCGATCCCTACTCCTGCATTTTTTCTTATATAACCATCGACTCTAATGATTCCTTTTCCATAGTCTTCAGTATGTCCTGGCCAACAGAGGGCAGAAGTTCTCTTTTTTCCAATAATTTGGATTACATCTCCAGCAACTAAATCTAGATCACTGACTACTTTTGGCTCTATTCTTGCAATGCCCCTTCCAACATCTTTTTGCTCCGCATCCATTACTCGAAGAATAATTTTTTCGGACATGTTAAGACCTTCTTTTCAAAATAATGATCAATATTGTAAAAACATTTCTTTAAAACCGACTAAAAGATATTTTCTTTAATATCTTTGCCAGAAAATCTAATGAATTGATAAGATTTGGATTAGCTAGACGGTACCTATAAATATAGAGCGTATGAAACGAAATCATTTTTATACCTTCTTCGTAAAAATTTTTAATTTAAGACTATTATTGAGAGTTAAGACAAAGATGAGCGGAAAAAAGCAATCGATGCTTGGGATTACAGTTAGGAAGAACGAAAATTTTTCAGAATGGTATACGCAAGTAGTAAGGAAAGCTGAACTTGCAGACTATGCTGCAATGAAAGGCTTTATTGTTTTAATGCATTATGGATATTCAATTTGGGAAAAAATTATAGACATTTTCGATTCAAAATTTAAGGAAACGGGCCATAAAAATGCTTACTTTCCTTCTTTGATACCGGAGAGCTTTCTCAGCAAAGAAGCCGAACATTTCTCTGGATTCACCCCAGAAGTTTTTTGGGTGACTCATGCTGGAGACACAAAATTAAGTGAAAGATTGGCCTCAAGACCGACTTCAGAGACGATCGTTTATGACTCTTACTCTAAATGGATAAAGAGCTGGAGAGATTTGCCCTTGCTGTTAAATTTCTGGAATTCTGTTTTGAGAGCGGAAATTACGGGAACAAAACCTTTCATTCGAACCTCAGAATTCTTGTGGCAAGAAGGTCATACTGTTCATGCTACAAAAGAGGAGGCAGATGAAGAAGTAATTAAGATGCTAGGCATCTATAAGGATGTGATCGAAAATATCCTGGCATTACCGACGTTAGTTGGGAAAAAATCAGAGAGAGAAAAGTTTGTGGGAGCTTTGTATACAACAACTCTAGAATCATTAATGCCTGATGGTAAAGCTCTCCAAATGGGCACATCTCATAACTTAGGCCAGAACTTTTCAAAATCCTTTGAAATAAAGTACGTAGGGAAGGATGAAAAAGAGCATTATGCTTGGCAGACCTCTTGGGGCGTTTCTTGGCGTCTTATAGGTGGAATTGTTATGGTTCATGGGGACGATAAGGGTTTAATTCTCCCCCCCAAAATTGCGCCAATTGAAGGCGTAATCGTGCCAATATTTTATAGCGATTCTGAGAAGAAGGCGGTCTTGGAGAAAGCCGAGGAAGTCTCGATAAATCTCACAAAGGAAGGAATAAGCCTTTATGTTGACGATAGAGAGCAATATACGCCAGGATGGAAATTTAATGAGTGGGAATTAAAGGGAGTACCGATAAGGCTAGAAATCGGTCCTAAGGATATAAAAACGAAAAAAATTACGATAGTCAGGAGAGATACATTCGAAAAATTAGGCGTTGACGAAGAGAAATTACTTGAGGAAATTAAGAAGATTCTTGGTAACATGCAAAAGAATCTGTTCGGAAAAGCAAGAGAATTCTTACAAAAAAATACGATTGAAGTGGATGATTATCAAGAATTCAAAAAAATTCTGGAAGAAAAAGGAGGATTTATCAAAACGCATTGGTGCTCAAGTCAAGAATGCGAAGACAAGATAAAGAATGAGACTGGAGCGACTATTAGACTAATACCATTCGAGAAAGAAACGATTTCATCTAAATGTATTTATTGCTCTAAAAAAGCTTCTACAACAGCATTCTTCGCAAAGGCATACTAGACCCGGAGGGCATTAAGCTTACGCTTTTTCACTTTTATTGGATTTCTCTTCAAGGAATTATCTTAAATGGAAAAAGTATTTTGAAACCGATCAAAACAGCGACTAAATATGCGATTATTAAGATCTTAGGTGGTTTTTGGTCGATTAAAAAGTAAGCAATTGCGCCACAGACGCTTGGAACAGTACTCAGGAAATAGAAAATATAAGAGATCCTGTGCCAAATCATTGACATTGGTATGAACGGTAGATATGTACAACAGAACCATGCGACCATGAATAGCGTAAAATCATCTTTATCGACTGAAAACTTGTAGATCGCGTAAATAATTGACGGAATTGTCAAGTATATGATTAATGGATTCATTGCACCTTGAAAGGCGACTGAAGGATACGACTCAATAATGTTTTCACCAGCACGTACATCCACATTTACAGTCAGATAAGGAATTTTAACTTCATTGAGTAGCCATTGCCAGGGATAACTTTCTATTCCTTCCGGAACATCGCGAGTAAGACCACGAGTGTAATTGTAAATGAAGACCAAATGTTCAAATGGATTTCTGTAGCTAACCCAAACTCGATCCAAAATTGTCAACAGTCCAATGAAGGTGACGGTGAATGCGATACCAAATCTTTCAAGCCCTCCCAATATTGTAGCCCAATCAACTCCTTTTTTATGGCCACGAGCATCCCGGATTCCGACTAGAATATGATACAAAGCTATTGTGGCCAAACCATAGATCCCCCCAATTTTACAAAGAGTGCTTAAAGCCATCATTATGCCGCTTAGTGCTATTCTATCTTGAAAGTATAGATAAAAGCCCATTATCATGAAAGCCAACATAAAGATATCGAGAGTTGCAATTCGGCTATGAACGAAGATGAGATTATCGAAGCTGAGAAGAAAAGCGGATATGAGAGCCAGCATATCGCTTTTTGAGATCTTCTTTACTAGCAGATAGAATATGAAGATTATTAGTGTTCCAAAAATCACGCTCGGTAATCTATAGCCATATGCATTATCGCCAATTATCAACATTGAAAAAGCTAATATTAACTTGGCAAGTGGAGGGTGTTCATGATTTGGATCTAGACCTGAGGCAGCATCTGGGTAAACGTCAGGGTCGTGTGGAATGCCTATGATATTCCTTGCAACATTCACATAGTATTTTTCATCGAAGATCAGCGATCCCTCAGGTAAATCGAGCCAAATTAGGCGCAGTATGATGCAGAAAATCAGTAAATACAGGAAGACTTTATCATAGAAATTTTTTCTTGGTTTAAAGTCTATCTTAACCAAATCTTTTGCACGCACGTATAGCAGTTGCAAAGGTTTACGCATACTACTGCATTTCCCCAATAATTTTAGAATTAATTTTCATTTACGCTAAATCTAGAGTTTTCATTTCTCTAAACAATAGCCTAATTCTATTTTTCAACTCTTTTAAATAGGGTTCTGATCCACTTCACGGCCTTCTTCGGATATAGACAGTAAATGAAAAAGCTTAACCAGAGTAACTGTCGAGCTGTGGCAATAATTTGAATCGGATTATCTGAAGCCAGTGGATTTCTCCCGGCATTCATCTCATTAAACCAAAATACGATGATAAGAGCGTTCAAAGTGTCTGCCAAATATACTAGTGGGAGCGGGACAAGGGGGATTAAGACGAAGAAGGGGAGTAGCATTAATGCCATTTGAGGTGTTACCACGTAGGAGCCAAGCAACCAAGCGATACTCATTAACCAAGATCGTTCGACAACTCTCTTGGCCATGGATTCGTATTTCTTCTTACTTGTCACTATTAAGCCCTTATAGATGAGGTATAGAAATACGGCAAATCCAACATAATGAGCAGTTGGACTCATCTGGTCGAAGAAGTGGATTAACCAGGAATTCTCTATTCCCCAAGCTATGTGGTGAGTCCATGTTCCAAACCATGTATCATAACTTAAAATCATGAACGGTAAGTTCAGAATAAAGAAAATCCCTAAGGATAGTATAGAAAATTTAAGGCGTCGATTCCAGGTTTTCTCTTCTAGTAGAAAGACGGGTAATAGAACAGCAGGATAAAGCTTAGCTGAGATTCCAAGTCCCAAGCTTATCGCCGATTTTACATAATCTTTCCTCAGATAGAAGTAAATTGATAATGTAGAAAAGAATATTGCAATGATGTCCCAGTTGAATAAGATGAACATTAAGAAGGAAGGCGTTACTAGGAGATATCTCCAAATTCTTCCCTTATCGGCTCTCATAATATCGCATATCTTATATAGTATAATAACTGTGCCAATCGTAAAAGCCGCTAGTATACACTGCATGGCAAATGTATAATAGGCAATTGCAGCAGAAGAATCGCTGATGAATACTTTGGAAAAGGAACAAATGTATACAAATATGCCTACGAGAACAGGATATTCAAAAGAATATTGAAGATAAGGAATTAGATGCTCTCCTTCTCCTATACCTTCTCTTCCATAAATGCTTGCCACGTCGGAATAGTGGCTGGGGATTACACTTGGAGAATGCTCCCACATATTGAATGCAATGATGACAAGAGAAGCTAAGATGATTTCAACAAGACCGATCGGAACTGCCCAAATTCGCTTTCGAATGCCTAGCAGGTATCTCACATCCACACTTCTTAGCAGGCGTTCATTATTCTAATTTCTGTACGCATAGTGAAATATTATAATGATGAATTCGATCTTATAATGGTTAGCATAAACAAACTAAACGCAGGCCATAACTGCTATGCTATCGATTGTAGACAAGAAAATCATGAATGTTTTATTTTATCACAGCATTATTGAAATTTAACTCGAAAACCGCAAAATATTCGAGAAAATTATTAATATTTTGACTAAAAAGAATTAATATTATATATTTAATTAACAAGTAATTAACTCAGTAGTTAGTTTATGACATGAAAATTGGTGTACACCATGAGTATTATAAGTCAAATTGGAAAAAATACTAATTTAGTTTCAGCTCTAATTTGGACTATGCCAGCAGCGATACTAGGATATTTAATGATAACGCTAAAATTGTCACTTTTCATGCTTTTTATCGGATTCAATATATGTGCATTTGGTGCAATACTCGCCTCAGGTTTTATCGGGAGACTGAAGGGGAAGAAAAGTCTAAAAAGGTTATTCATAATAGCATCAGCAATCTTCCTGATCGCTCTTATCATAACGCCCCCGACTCAGGCTGCACAAATTAAAGAGTATACTTTGCCCGCCGGAGGTTCACAGCCATATGATATTATTGCAGACACACAGGCACCTTACCGGGTTTGGTGGACAGAATACGGTAGTGACAGAATCGGAAACATAAAATCAGACACTGGGGAGATAACTGAATATAATTTGGGGACCGCTGCTAGACCTTATGGCATAACAATAAATGAAGCATACGGCGTCGACCGTCTCTATTGGACAGAAAACTCAGCAAATATGATTGGCAGAATGGATGTCGATGGCACCAGTAATAAGAAAAGATATCCATTGGGCACTACTTATGGATCTGGTCCTCGAGGCATCTCGGTTGAGAACAGGACCGACTATGAACGTGTATGGTTCACTTTATACGACGGCAATAGTATATGTAGAATGAACCTAACAGGGACGAAAGTGGATGCTCCCGAAATAGACCAGTGGTATGTGCCTGGTGCAGGCAGCCATCCCCAGATGCTCATATATTCTGAACTATGGGGCGGAGCTTGGTTTACAGAATATTCCTCGGATCAAATCGGCTTCCTTTATCCCCCGCTTAATCTATTCAAGGAGTGGACTTTACCAACTTCCAATAGCTTTCCATTTGATATCGACATTGATTCGTTAGGCTATGTTTGGTTTAGTATGTCTGGAACCAATAAAATCGGAAGACTTAATCCTTACACAAATGTGATAACAGAATATGTAATGCCCAACCCAAACAGTCGACCTTTCGGAATCTCAGTTGATTCCGCAGACGCAATCTGGATCGCCGATAATGGCGCAAATCAAATTGTGAGGTTTACTGCGGATCTAGTGTTCACAGAATTCGCGAAACCTGGTGGCGGCTCTCCTTGGGGAATTGTCGCGGTGTCTTCAAGTCCAGACATGATATGGGCTACAGATGGAACGACCAGAATACTGAGACTCGACCCATCTATTGCGGTTACCACAACTACTGTCCCAACAACTTCACAAGTAACAACCACGATTACTACGACCACGGGAAGTACGACAACCCTAACCACGACTTCCACAGGTCGTTGGTATTTCTCCACCACAAATGTGGCTACTGGCACAGCTGTGGTTTCGACTACTACGGTGGCATCTTCTACTGAATATACGGTATCTGAAACGGTTAGACATGTCTATACAACGACTATCGGAACATCAACCTCTTACGTTGCAACAGAAACAGACACTCTCACGACTAATACAACGCTTATACAGACATCAACCTCTTATATTGGGACGACTACTGCAACGTTGACATGGACCTCTACTGTAAATGGAACCGCCACAACGTTTGTAACGACAGTAACGGCTACTGGACCTCCACCAACTAACGCTTGCATAATAGCCACAGCGGCATACGGCTCAGAGCTATCGCCAGAAGTCTCGTTCTTGCGAGCTTTCAGAGATCAGACGGTAATGTCAACATTCGCCGGTAAACAATTTATGTCGGTATTCAATGCTTGGTATTACTTATTCAGTCCTCATGTGGCTGAAGTCATAGCTGGAAGCGCTTTTGCAAAAGCAATCGTGAAGGCAGCGTTATACCCGCTTATTGGTGCGTTGGCACTCGCTGAGTACACTAGTTCATTGCTATTTAGCCTTAACCCGGAATTGGCGATGGTTTCAGGAGGCATCGTTGCCAGTTCGATAATTGGAATAGTGTACTTTGCGCCGGTAGCAATACTTTTCCTACTTAGGATTCGTCGTTACTATCGTATTAAAAACAATTCTCATACATTGACCGCTTTGGCAATATTGTGGCTTACAAGCGCTGTAGTTTTGACTATTGGAGAACTATTACTAGCACCGGTCGTGGTTATGTTTTCAACAGCAATGTTAGTCTTGGCCACATTGACTTTATCCGGAATAGCAGTTGCCTCATTTATACTCCAAAGAAGTACCAAATTCTAACTCGAAATCCCAACTTTTTCAATTTTATTTATTTTAGTTAGTGATAAAAAGGCTTAGCGTTAGCTCTAGCACCGTCCTAACAGGTGCCGAACTGCTTGGATTCTTATCACGAAGTATAGATCAATCGCCATAATTGACCATTCTGCTTATTAGGTAAAACGCTCTTAACATTCCAAAGCGTTTTGGATGTCTTCCGTATGCCTAGAGGATATTGGAACTTCTCGAGAAATATTGAGAGGATTAGTGCGTATTTTTTCCTGTTTATGGGAAGCATCAATCTATTCTTCGGGGCATTACAATTGGCTAATATTCAAAAAATTGATTTTTTCTTTGTCTATATGCCTGAAATTATTGATCTCACATTATTTTCCCCATACTTGGATAGAGGCATCTGGGGCACTTCTCTTGCAGTTACTCTTTTTATTCCCGTAATCATGAGAATCGTTAAGCACGTCAAAATTCCTCCTCTTATGATCTTTTCCCATTTTATACTTCCTGGCTCTTGCATCGTATACGCAACAAAATTTTTTCAACAGGGATTGCAATTTTTAACATTAAGCGGGTTCCTTGCTATTGTGATGACAATTCGATACTCTCAAAAACTTCTCTCGGTCAGCTCGATCGAGTCGTTAGTAAGGGTCGCTATTGGGATCTTAGCTTTTATAGTCACAATTCAATTGGGCTCTCTAATCGTTTTGATACTCTATCCTCTTCTCGGGCCAATTTTCTTTTCGGCTAATCCATTTAGATGCTTTCCAAGAATTCATATCAACCTATTCTATGCAACTTATCCTCTTTTATTAACAACTCTCATAGCATTTCTTTCCTCTTGGTTTTGGATGCCTCTTAAGAAGATTTTATTTAAGGCATCAAATAGATTCGCGAGTGTCCGCCAGCTAATTATCAGATTTCAATGCAAACCTAGTGCTGTGCAAAAATTTCACTATTCGTATAACAATTTTGATTTACAAAAAATTGTTCCTATTCTCGTCTTATTATCCTCAGCGTTTCTGGGCATATTTCTGATACGTTATGCACAAATCTTTGGTGGGGAGCTTCTCGGTGTTGATGATGAATGGTATATAAGAAGTCTCGATAGAGTCTCAAATTTATCGAAATTAAAAGCGATACTAATTTCTGAACCAAGATGGACGTACCTGCTTATGCTGTACTTCATCAAAATAGCAACTTCACAAAGCGCGGCTGCGGTCGTAGGTTTTGGGTCGATACCACTCATTTTTTTCTTTTCTATTACAGTATATTTTTTGGTTAGTGTAGGAAAGAATAATAGGTTCTTAGCCCTTCTTTCATCAATTCTTACAACATTCTCAATTCAAACAACAGTTGGGCTTTTTGCTGGAATATACGCCAACTGGCTTGCGATTTCTGGGGTTGTTTTGTTTTTCTTTTTGTTCCTTTACGCATTTCAGAAACAGAGTTATAAATTCATGCTCCTGTCGATCTTCATTTCATTTCTTGTACTTTTTTCACATCCCTGGACTTGGGGAATTCTAATGGCTATTGTAATTACCTACGCTTTTGTTACATCCTTACTGGTAAAATTTGGTTCGCAAAGAAGTTCGATTAATAAAAGAGAATTAGTATGGCCAATGGCAGTAATTTTATCTAATTTGATCTTTGCGTTAATAATTCTACTAATGGCAAAAAATATCCCCTTCATTTCAGGGGCGCATAAAGGAATCCATTCTGGATATGTTGATATTGTTAAGTCGTTTAGCATAGAGAACTTCCTTAATTTTCGGGCAATTTTATCATCAACACTGGCTTTTTATGTTGGAGGGCTTTTCGCAATACCGCCATTGCTAACATTGGCTATATTGGGCGTTTGGGCCTCCAGGAATTATTCGGACAGATTCAACCGCCTATTACTTTCTTGGATAACGATACCATTGGGATTAAGTTTATTCACTATTTCATTTTGGCAATGGAGATTGCTCTATATCATACCCTTCCAAATCCCAGTCTCAATTGGCGTCTTTTTCATAATCGAAAAGATTAACCAATTTAATAAACGAAATTGGACAAAGCCAAGGGTAACCAATAATGTTTTCAAATTATTGCTAATTATTTCTACAATTCTACTTGCATCCAATTATGCGCTCGGATCTTTGGTATCGTTCTTAGGCAACCTCCTTATTTTTCATTGAAATGTGGGGATAGGCGATAAGGCTTATGCAATTAGTGATCCGCAAACAATTAACTATTTTTTGAAAAAGCACTCTTTATTAATTAGCATTCGGTTATATGCTAACCCATCAATTCGTACATTTCACAATAGAATACGATCGGAAGTTCAATTATTATTGTACTCGTGAAGACAGAGGGATGTTTATTTGCCGAAGAAGAGAAAATCCGGAGGAAGAGGCAAAGGAGGTAAAGGAAGAAGCGACTTCGTTCAGTGTAGCAATTGCGGTAAACCAATCCCTAGAGATAAAGCCAAACGAGTCAGAGTAAGGCCATCACTAGTTGACTCGTCTCTATATAGGGAATTAAAATCTAGCGGGGCCTACATAGCTAAACAAGATGTCTATAAACTCTACTGCGTGTCTTGTGCCGTCCACTTTGGTGTTGCGAAGGTTAGGGCCAAGGAAGAAAGAAAGAGATCCTATTAAGAAATTCAATATTTTCAATTATTTCGGTCTTTTTTTGTTTGGCTAAAGAAGTAGATTATTCTATGCGCAACAGTTAAGCCAGCCAAAACTGATATTAAAATTATCCCGAGATTGATTTGTCTCAAGAAACTTGAGAATGAAATTATTATAATTCTTTCAGGCCTTTCAGCCAACCCTATCCCTTGGAGTTCGACATTTCCGATTTCTGCTCTTGCTCTAGCATAACTAACCATCATCGATAATGTAAGGGCTAAAAGGCCCCATTCCAGTTCGCATAAATCTCCAAGGATCAGACTTGAGAAAATCAGTATTTCTCCAAATCTATCGGCCATAGAATCCATAAATTCGCCAAATTTTGTCACTTTTTTGCATAATCTGGCACAAGCCCCATCCAATGCATCAAATAATCCTGATACCAGTAAAAGAAATGGAGCGAGGATGTGGATCGTTAGAATAGTACTGCCATAATAATATGTAAAAGCAGAAAATATTGCGAAAAAGAGACTCAGAAAAGTCAGATTCAATGGGGTGAATCCTGCTTTATGGAAAAAAAATGCTAAGAAATTGAGGGAGCCCGAAATTTTCTTCTTGATCAATCCTAGCAAATTGTAAGCTCCATTTACCTTTATTTTTGGTTTTAAATTGAAGATTTCTGTTATGAATTAAAGGGGTAATTAATATTTATCTTTAGAAATTGGCTTAACTAAAAATAACTTTCGATATAAATGAGGATTACTTTATGGGTAAAATATCTAGAGGCATTGAATGCAGCGTAGACGGCTGCTCAGAGAAAGCCATAAAATCTATGTCAATTGAAAAAGTAAGGAAGACCGGCCTGAAAATTAAAAAAGAAAGAAGGGCTTATCTCTGTAGAGAGCATTACAGAGAATTTAAAAAGAAATCAAAGAAAGATAGGGTAATAGATAAGTGGAGAATTGGAAAGTTAGGTGTCTGATAGTTGAGGATCCTTCTGATTCACGCAGATCATTTTAATTATCAAACCAAAGAGAAGGCCATTAAAGTCCCTGAAGAAATAACCTCGCTGAATAAAGAAGGTTCTATGGAGGATGTGTTAGTAGCCTTTTGTACAGTTGAAAAAGACGACGGAAAGAATCTTAATGAAATTTCTAATAGGGCATCCGCCTCGATAAAAGAAGTGGCAGAGCTCGTTAAAACAAAAAACATTATGTTGTATCCATATGCCCATCTTTCAAGCGATCTTGGCTCATCAGATGTAGCAATTCCTCTTCTTGAAAGAATTGAAGAAGATTTAAAACAAAATAATTTCACCGTAAAAAGGAGTCCATTTGGATATTATAAGAGCTTCAAATTACATTGTAAAGGGCATCCACTTTCAGAACTTTCCAGAAATATTGTAGCGGAAGAGATAGAACGAAAAGCCAAGCCTATGAAGACTGAATATAAGGTTCTTACAATGGATGATAAGCTGCTTGATCCCAAGGAGTACGTTTCCAAATCGGGTGAAGAAGAATTCAAGACTCTTGTTTTGAAGGAGGCTCTTAGAAAAGATCTACCTGGAGGAGAGCCTAGGTTTATCGAATTTTGTAAGAAGTTTGGAATAGAATGGGAATCTTATTCTGACGTAGGTCATATGAGATACGGACCCGAATCTACCTTAATGTTTGATCTAATTGGTGAACATGCTTGGAACATCGCAAATTCGTTGGATATTCCAGTTCTTCAAGTTAAAGGAACGAACATGTTTGATCTATCTGCACGTCCAGTAAAAGAACACGCTGATCTTTTCGGAGATCGCTTATACGAGTTAGAAGTCGAAGATAAAAAAGTCGTTATGAGGTATGCTGCATGCCATCAGCAATTCTCATCAGTGAAAGATTGGACATTGAGCTATAGACAGATTCCATTTGGAACTTTTGAAATTGCTGACAGTTATAGGTTGGAACAGAGCGGAGAGCTGTTGCTCTGTTTTAGAGTAAGGAAACTTCACATGCCAGACTTTCATATTTACTGTAAAGATTTAAAGAATTCCAAGGATGTATCCATTAGGGTTCATAAGAAAATTTATGATGAAATAAGAAAGTTGAATCGTGAGTATGTTTCGATATATAACACTACAAAATCCTTCTTCAACGAAAATAGAGCATTCTTCAAAGAACTCATGGAAACAGAAGCAAAACCTATCTTGCTTAATTTTATCCCCGAGGGGATTTATTATTGGGTAATAAATGTCGAATATGCTATTATCGATGCTCTGAACAGACCACGTGAGATCGCAACTTTCCAAATAGATGTAGGGAATGCTAAAAGATTTGGCATATCTTATGCATCAGAAGATGGAAGTAAAAGTAATCCAGCGATAATTCACACCGCTCTTATTGGAACTATTGAGAGGTATCTTTATACATTGTTTGACAAAGCAGTGAAAGAGGAACAATTAGGTAAGAAGCCGGTGCTTCCAATATGGCTCACTCCAACACAAGTAAGAATTTTGCCTTTGTCGAATGAGTACTTGAAACTAGCTGATGGCATCATGAAAAAAATCGAGGCAGAGAATATCAGGGTGGATATTGATGATAGGGAGGAGACGCTGGATAAGAAGATCCGAGATGCTGAGACCCGCTGGATTCACTATATCATCGTAATCGGCCCAAAAGAACTAAATAAAAAGTCATTTCCGGTAAGGATAAGAGGAAAAAAGACTAGCAAACAGATGAGTATAAACGAACTCATAGAAGATATTAGAATCGAAATTGGGAGCCATCCATTTAAAGCACTGCCCATTCCTAGGTTTTTAAGCGATAGGCCTGGTTATAGGTGACCTTGTGTTCTCCTAAACCTTACATTTGAATGGCAACTTAAGCGATTGTTCTTTGCAAGTAGCGCACTTATAGAGAGTCGAATAATGAATAACGATAGTTCGCGCTTTACGAGCTAAATAAGAAGTCGCTCAAAAATTCTTTAATTATGTTTTAGCTATGTGTAAGAAATTTCGATGGGGCTCTAATTTTCTTTGCTCATATGAAAGTTTTATATTTTAACATCTATAATAAAGCTAATCTTGTATTGTGGAGGAATTTAAGATATGAGTAAGGATCAGATTTATGGAGGATTAATCCTACTAGTTTCCTTGATAATCACTATCGTCTATATCATGGCGTTCTTTGCAAAACAAATATCGTCTATCTTTTCTGTTTGGCCATCTGGACTAGCGTGGTGGGCAGTTGCTATTCCTGTATTTATCTTCGTTTTAGCCGTTTTGGCCATTGCTATGTGGATAGGTTGGACAATGTTAACTACGCCTCCGCCTGCTCCGATAGAGGACATCAAGGCAGAATCGGAAACCGAAGAATAGAAAGACTGGGATAAGGATTCGCATAAGCAATTACTAGTGCGAGTTAACACTAGCACGCGCTAAAGTTGGGATAGTCAGCGAGCCAAAGGGAATGATGGCGCTCTTGAAATCTTTTCCTATTTGACGTGTGACTTTTCTTAAAGCCTTATTTCCTGTTTCAACTGTTTTTAACCCAAATATATCCCTTACATAGTAATTTGGGAGAGCCGATACTAATAGAACCTTATTCTTACTGGCAATTTCATTCAAATAACAAGCTTTTTCATAACCAATTCTAAAATGATTTTTTAACTCATTTCCCATACTTTTTTTGTTCTTTCTAATCATGGATTTTCGCATAAATTCATAAAAAGCAGAGTTGCCATAGCCATTTGAGCATTCTGATATTAATATTATAAAATTTCCCTCGGGAATGATCTTTTGAATGTTGTAAAAAATGTCACATGCCTTATACAAATTATTATCAAAAATTTTTCCGCCTGGGCTTATTATAATCACATCTACGGGACCATCAGCCTCGATTTTGCTTATATTCTCAATAAAAGGTAAGCTCTTATCCAATACATCTTCTATTCTCCCTGCAAATGTTTCAATTAGCCTCATTTTTTCATCAAGAAAGTTATTGATAGCATAATCTACATTCACAAGTTCCGCAGCTTCCTTTATATCTTGATAAACTGGATTCCCTTTTAATTTACCCGCATTGGACTCTGATTGTAAAGACATTTTAGTATTAAACAAAATAGTCTCGATTCCAGCAAGGCCAGGTAAAATGACACTTTCTACTCCTGAGTAACCTGCTATAAAATGAGGTCGAACTAAGCCTACTAAAATTCTAAAGCTTGAATCCATTAGTCTTCTGTTTAAAAAAATCTCATTCCCTGAGCTAGTGTCGCCAACATGCACCAAGTCACTGGAAATATAATCATGACTTAACACCTCAACCTTTTTGGGTAGATGCTTTATGATTTCTGTTACTTCTTTTTCATTCAATTCACCATTTGGACCAGTTGCTAATAGGATAGTGATATTTTCCTCTTTTACTCCAGCGTTGCAGAGTTCTTCAATGATTGGGGATAAAGTAAAAGCTAGTATCCCTGAACTGTCTTGACAATCTATGCATATGGCTATGCTATCGCTATGATCAACAAGTTGGCATAGGCCTTTTAGCCTCAATCGGTCCTTAATGGATTCGCTTGGCCTTTCCTTAGAATCAGACAAACCTCCAGAGTCCCAAGGCATAATCGTGTCTTTTAAATTTTCGGCATTAATAGTGATTGGTACTTCCGTCTCTCCGTAAGGCATCCATATTTCGACCATCTTCTTACAAACCTTGCCGGTGGAAAGTTAATGCCAAGATCATTTTGAATGAGTAGTCAATCTCAGAAATTATTAAGTGTATTGAAAATATTATGTAAATAGAGATTGTTGGGATAAAATTGGCTTTAGAAAAAACTGACAAACTGGAAGCTGAACTATCTAGAATTCTAGTCAGAACTGGTGCAATAAAATTTGGCTTATTTAAACTGACTAGCGGCAAACTCAGTCCTTATTATATAGACCTAAGGATGGTTCCAAGCTTTCCCAAGGCTTTCAAGACGATTACATCTATATTTGAACTCATGATCGAAAAGGAAATTGGATCGGGTAACTTTGATAGACTTGGATGCGTCCCTACAGCAGGCATTGCCTTCGCTTCTGCCCTTGCATATAAATTGGATAAGCCTCTACTTTATGTGAGAAAAGAAGCCAAGACACATGGAAGAGAGAGGAGAATCGAAGGCCTTCTCGAACCAAATGATAAAGTTCTCTTGATAGATGACCTGATCACTACAGGTAAAAATCTAATCGGGGCTTTGACCTCAATTCGAGGAGAAGGAGGGACGATTAAAGATGGATTAGTTTTAATTGACAGACAAGAAGGCGGAGTTGAGAAGCTAAAACAGATGAATGTGACCGTTCATTCTTTCATGAAAATTTCCGATTTAGCAAAAAAACTTTTTGATATTGGTATTTTGGATAAGTATAACTACGAAGAGATAATGAAACAGATTAACGAAAGCGTGGATAAATAAGCAAACACTCGCTTTCACACACTTGCAATCTTAATAGCGCTCTTATACGATCTCATCCAAAGGTCTAAACAGAAGAATTTCTACCTCCTCATCCTCATCTATTCCTTCTCTATCTTCTGGGATTATCAGAAAGCCATTCGCTCTGATCATGCTTGAAATAATTCCAGAACCTGTTGCCCTTATCGGATAGGCAAGCAGCTCCCCATTCTCTTTCTTTACTCTTACTCGAACATAGGTTCTCTCGCCTAGAGATGACACGATTCTACGAGTCGCCCTTGCTTTGACCATTGGCATTGGATCCTCATGAATTCCAAGAATTCTTGCCAGAATGGGCTTTACTAAAGCCTCAAATCCTACTATCGCAGCAATAGGATAGCCTGATAGTGAAGCTACAAGTTTACCATCAACGACCGCTAACCCAGTCGGTTTTCCTGGCCTTATCGCTATTCCATGAACTAACATGCCCGGCTTCCCACAAGCATTGATTGCCTCCGAGGTCAAATCCGTCTCGCCCACAGAGGTTCCCCCAGTGACTATTACTAAATCTCCTTTTTTCAAGCCTTCTTGGACTTTTATCTTAATTTCCTGAAGGTCATCTTTAGCGATCCCTAAGTCTATTACATCTGCACCTATGACTTGAGACATTGCTGAAATAATTATGCGATTAACATCAATAGTCCTATCTCCTACATTCTTCTTTTTTAGAGGAACTAATTCGCTTCCTGTTGACAGTACCGCTATTTTTAGCTTTCTCAAGACTTTGACTTTTTTAAATCCCAATGCAGCCAACATGCCTAAATCTTGGGGTTTCAATCGGGTTCCTTTTCTTAAAATTAATTCTCCTTTTTTCACATCCTCTCCATTTCTAGATATATTTTGACCAGGTGGAACCGAAGAATAGATCTCAATCCTTTTTTCATTAACCTTATTTGTATACTCTTTCATTATGACCGCGTTTGCTCCAGTAGGAATTTTTGAGCCGGTATATACGACAACTGCTTTCTCATCCCTCACATTTGGAGTATCCTGATCGCCTAGCATAACTTTACCAGAAATTTCAAGAATCACTGGATTGTTAATGGATGCGCCGAAAGTATTTTTGGCAATTATTGCATACCCATCCATCGCAGATTTATCATGTGGAGGAATGTCAGATGGAGATTCCAAATCTTTTACCAAGATTCTTCCGAGGGCATCTTCCAAAGAAACAGACTCACTTTTTAAATCTGTTCTTAAATTATCAATAGTTTTATCTAAAGCATTATCCACTTTTTGCGTTTCTTTGAATATTCTATCTTTAATTTTATTCATGATCTGTCAATTCAAAATCGTCTTCTAAAAATATTCAGCACGTGCCAATGATAAGCTCATATAACATTCGATTTCTAGGATCTTTGAATTAACTCGATTAAATTACCCTCAGGATCCGTAATAAAAGCCTGCTTTGAGCCCCCCTTAAATGAGGCAACCTTAGCTAGAAGGCTTACACCCTTATTCTCCAACTCTTCACAGGTTTCATTTAAGTTATCTACATGGAATGACAAGTGATTGAGACCTGCCTCTCCACAAAGTTTTGCGATGATGCCTTCAATCCCTTCTTCAACTAGTTGCTGTTCAATAGCCTCTCCTTTAAGAGGTGTGATAAGCTCAAGATTTGTCTGCCCGGCTTTGAGCACAGCATACCTGACGCCCAACTCAATCTTTTCCTTTACTTTTAGAATAGAAAATCCAAAAATCCTTGAATAGAAATCAATCGCCCTATCAAGGTCCTTGACGGTAATGGCGATGTGGTCTATCGAAACCATGAGACATCGTTTCCTAATGTAACATCTTAATTTTGGGGCTCGATTATTACCTTTATTGAATCTTTGGGATTGGCAACAAGATTAAATCCTATGCCAATTTCATCCAAGCCAAGCCTATGAGTGATCATCTCATTAACGAGAATGGTTTTTGAGCGAATAAGCTGCAAAGCAGTAAAGTGCTCTGCAGGGGATCCTGCGTAGGAAGTAGTTAACGTAACTTCCTTACGCCAAAAAACATCGTTCAAAGACAATGGGAAAGTAATTTCTGGTTTCGGGGTGGTGAAAAAGAGAACTACCCCTCCTCGTTCTACAGATTCAAGCGCTTGGAGCGCAGCCGACTTCTCACCTGTGCAAACTAGAACTCTATCTGCAAGCATGCCATCATTTATTTCACGTAGCTTTTCAGGGACATTTACAGAGGCATGAAAAGCTGCATCTGCTCCAAATTTTAACGCAGAATTTAGCCTATATTCATTAACATCTGTTGCAACGATATTGCCTGCGCCCATGCGCCGAGCAAGTTGTATATGAAGTAAACCGGCGATCCCGCTCCCTATCACCAGTACGTTTAGACCCCGCTTCATTTGAGCTTGTCTTTGCCCTCTAATGACACAAGCCAATGGTTCTGTGAAGGTCCCATCCTCAAAAGACACATTATCTGGTAAAGGATATACCCCTCGATCAACATTTATCGCAGGAAGTCTAACGTATTGGGCAAAGCCACCAGGATCAAAGTTGGTTTGACGAATAGTCTCACACATCGTTTTATGGCCAGTGAAGCAATAATGGCATGTATTGCATGGAACATGATGTGAGGCCGTTATTCGCTCACCCTTGCTATAGCGATTCACTCCCTCTCCAACCTTGACAATTTCGCCTGCTATCTCATGGCCCAATACAAGGGGAACCTTGTCGGCACGATACCATTCCATTACGTCACTCCCACATATGCCGCTGGCTTCAATACGTACAAGGAGTTCTCCAGAGCCAATTTCAGGTATCGGCATCTCCTCTAGCCTGATGTCTTGATTGCTGTAGTATAATGCAACTCTCAAGCGTATATCCTCAAAACAGTCGCATTTTCAATAAGCTTATGGCTATCTTCCCAAAAGAGTAAGGTCGTAGGGCTATTGGTCACCTTTTTTTAGACTGTTAAACAGCTCATTTGCCTCTTTTGCATTGGACCCCTCGTGGACTATCGATCTAATCGCCTTGATCATGGCTATTGGATAGTCATGTTGCCAGATATTTCTGCCCATATCTACACCTATTGCCCCTCCCTCCAAAGCATCATGGACAAGTTGAAAAACATCCATCTCCGTTTCAAGTTTGGGTCCTCCAGCAATGACAATAGGTACAGGGCAGCCTTCAACAACCTTGCTGAAATTCTCGCAATAATAAGTTTTAACAATGCTAGCTCCTAATTCAGCTGCCATTCTGCAGCACAGAGCAAGATAACGGGCCTCTCTCTTCTCTAGCTCCTTACCGACGGCGGTAACTGCCAACACTGGCATTCCATATTCTTGTCCCTCATCGATAAGTTTTGCTAGGCAGGTTAAAGTCTGGTGCTCATATTCAGTGCCTACATAGATAGAAAATGCGACTGCTACAACATTAAGTCGCAAAGCCTCCTTCATGGACGTAATGATCTCCTCATTGGTGAGATCTCCAACTATACTATTTCCGCCTGAAACCCTAAGCACAATTGGCGTATCAGTTTCGGGAGTGATTGATGATCGTAGCACCCCGCGTGTCAACATAACTGAATCGGTGTAAGGAAGTAGAGGTTCTAT
>CAYFUV010000018.1:0-2553 GCA_964346435.1 uncultured Candidatus Bathyarchaeia archaeon
TTATCTTGTGGATGTTGGTTTTCCCCTGGCGACGGCAGTCACTTCTTATGGCGTTGTTGGCCTTTGGAGCCATATCGGCAAATTCGGCTTTGGCTGGCTTTGCGACCGGATACAGGCAAAATACGCTTGCGCTATTGGTCTTGGCTTTCAGTTGGCAGGCCTATTTATACTTTTGGGGGTACGCCCGGCATCACCTATGCCAATACTATATGTTTTTGCTGTGGTTATGGGTCTGGGTGTGGGTAGCTGGCTGCCGGCGATGTCTATGCTTGTGAGCACCAACTTCGGATTAGCCGCCTACGGTACCATATTTGGTTTAATAAGCTTTTCTCAGAGTATTGGTTCTGCCTCCGGTCCTCTCATGGCAGGATATATATTTGATGCTATGGGTCACTATAACCAGGCCTTTATCATCTTCATTATCCTATACGCGTTGGCTATACTAACCGTCTTGGCAGCACGACGTCCTAAATCAACTTAGAATTTCAAACAATTAGCCTGCATAACATCGTTTTTGCTATCAGAAAACTTCATCATGATTTTAAAACCAGCCATGGGATGCCAGGGAGGCGTTTATCCAAATTTAGCAAAAATATAGGCAATTTGCATAAATTTCGATATTTCTCTATCAGCAAAACTAGTTTTTATGGGGGCATCTTATTCAATAATGATCTATGAATCCATCCAATAGTCTTATTAAAATCCTTAGGAGCAACAATTCTATACCAATCTCCTTTTAAATCTTTTATGAATAATTCGTCGCCGAACCTATGACCACCTACAACTCGATAATCAATTCCAGGGCCGCTTCTTATTCTGACGGAGCGTTCTTGAACATACATCAATTTTATCTTATCATTCTCTTTGTTCAATTCATGCAATTTAGATAAAAGGGTCTCATGTTTGAGTTGAAGCTCAGTTAGTTTTTCCGTGAGAGCTTGGCTTTCTTCTCTAATTCTTTGATTTTCTTCTTTTAAATTGGTTATCTGCTCATTCAAGAGCGCGTTTTGAGCTCGCACCAATACTATCTTTTTCTCGGTTTCTTCTCTAATTCTCTGATTTTCATCTTTTAAATTGGTTATCTGCTCATTCGAGAACACGTTTTGAGCTTTTGTTGTTTGATTTTTTTTTGCTAAGATCTTTATTGTTCTTTTTAACTTTACGTTCTCGATTTTAAGTTTCTCCATCTCATTCCACATCTCGTCTCTAGTCATTTTGAATTTTTTTATTTCTTTTTCTGAACTCCCATCTAAATACTGTAAAAAAGCACAACCTTGAAAAATAAAACCAACATGCAGAATAATAATAATCAAATCAGATCTAGACATTCTCTCCTCCAGTTTAAAAATGCTCTACTATTTGTCTTCCAAAGTTTAATTCCAGTTCTTACTATCAACAGGATATCTTGTCAAGAATTTCAGATACCCTAGTAAATGGGGTTATCTATAGAAAGGAAATTTGTCAGGGGTCGGGTCGAGTTAAGTATTTTTTTTATTAATAAAAAGCCAAAAATATGGCCTTTTTTTGGTCTTAAACACATTTTTTGGGGTCGAAAATGGTGGTTTATTTTAGATCTTCCGGGAAAAACATCACAGAACCAAGATAAATCATTCCCTAAACCCGCCACTCCCATTTTATTGGATTTATAGAGATTTGCATTGACAAAATAGGGACTTAAAGCTAATTTCTTCAAAAAAAACAGATTCCCTCAACAGAATAGTAAGTTTTTAATGCTTATTCAACTTTGAGAAGGAGTAGCATATGAGTTTGATGGAAAAGCTGGGCAAGGGTTTCGTCATCACCACCGAGTTAGGGCCAGTCAAGGGCGCTCTATCTAAAGAATCTTTGGACCAGGCTCGAGAATATCTCTCTTTAGACGGAATTAACATCCACGATTGCCCTATGGGTAACCTCAGAATCAATGCCATTTCCATGGCCAGCCTTATCCAAAGGGAATTAAATTTAGAAGCTATCCCTCATTTCACCTGTCGCGATCGCAGTCTTTTGGGTACTCAGGCTGACTTATTAGGTGCACATGCTTTGGGTATTCGCTATATTTTAGTAACTACTGGGGACCCACCAAAGCATGGGCCTTATCCATCTAAGCCTGTCTATGATTACAACACGTTTGAATTGATCAAGTTGATTAAAAAGATGAACAGTGGAGTAGATTACAACGACAAAGAGTTTGGAGGGAATACGGATTTCAAAATCGCTTGCACCGCTATGCCCACGGCAAAAGATCTTGAGCGCGAACTAATAAAAATGGAAAAAAAGATCAATGCCGGAGCGGATTTCTTTCAAACCCAGGTGGTATATGATGTGAATAAGGTCATCACTTTCTCGGAAAAGGCTAAAAATTTGGGAAAACCCATACTGATGGGCATTATGCCTTTAAAAAGTCTAAAAATGGCAAGGTACATGAAGGATAATGTTGAGGGTATCGATGTCCCTGATGAAATCATTTCAAGCATGGAGAAAGAGGGTAGCACTGGAATTGAAATCGCCTGTAACCTTATTCGAGATATGTATAAATACGTTGACGGTATCCAC
>CAYFUV010000019.1:0-2939 GCA_964346435.1 uncultured Candidatus Bathyarchaeia archaeon
AAGAGGCTTTTTGTCTTGAAATGTATGGTCAGACCTATCGAGAGTATATGGAGATGACACCGAGATGGATAAGAATACTAGGTCTACGTAACAGGGGATAATATCATTTCTTTGTTGGCAGAGCAACAGAAGTCCATTTCGTTAAACCAGAGGAAGCATCGAATTTTTCTCTTTTACGAAGAGAGATTTTTAGCTTCCATTGCGGTGTTCATCCTAGATTCATTTAGAAACGCTCTTCTTCAGCGCCGACCACATAATTGGTACATGACCCATCATCACAAATAATATAACCCTCAGTAATAATTCTCCATTCTGTCATTCTAATATGTGATTTATGTCATATACGTCTTTCCCCCAGCCGCTTAAAATAAATCTAACTGCCAATAAATAGTAATCTCTTTTTTATTACAGGCAGAGCCCTGGGTCGAAGGGTAAGGTCAAAGTCTGAAAGAAGGGAGGGATAGAGCTGACGGTGAAACGCTTAATCTCAGTATTTGGAATACTTACATTGCTCGTCGTCATGGTACTTGGTGCGACACCAGTTGCAGCAAAGGGTTTCGTGCATGGCATAGTAGTTAGCTTAGATGGAGAAGACTACTATTTTGCTGGAGCACCAGACGGACCGAACGGGGAGATCGACGTTCCAGGCCACTACTGGGTTCAAGCTGGCCCAACTCAATTTGTTGGCAAGCATTACAATACAGGTCCTTTTGGCGCGCCCAAATGGTGGTCCTCAGATGCTCCAGATGGTGAGTTGCTCTACATTGTACATGGCATCATAGACACCTGGACTCCAGAAAAAGCAGCTATGTACGCTTCTCGTGGCTACACACATTATCACGAGTTCGTTAAGGTAGTCGATGGCACCCATCATCCGGAAAAAGTCGTATGGTTAAAACATACTGCCAGAACAAGCTTCACACTCGATGGCGGTCCTGCTCCACAATTTGCCCATGAGGTTACACCTAGTGTGGATAATGAATTCATCCCAAACTGGCAGAACCCCTACATTCCTTAACAGGTCTAATCGAGGGAGGTAATAACAAACTTACCTCCCTCGACGTATCCAAGTTGACCTTTTAACTCAATTTATCCTACATTATGGCAGGAGGTTCCTAACCTTGCGCAGGAAGCTATACCCAATAATATTGCTGATGGTGATATTTGTTCTCGTAACTTCAGTATCATGCACGAACGGTAGTCAAAATGAATTAAATCCTTTTGCTGAAATCCCAGGCGGGTTCGATGGACCTCATGTAAGGGATATAGGTCCACACTCAGCCAAGATTGTTTTCACCAGTAGTGTGCCCATAGTATGTAACGTTGCTTACGGAACTGCCAGTAGCTATGGCAGCTTAACTCTCATGGCGATGACAGGACCCCTTACAGACCACGAAATATCACTTCTAGGACTTGAGCCTGAGACTATATATCATTATAGAATCACGGTAACGGATCTAGAATCAAATGTCTATCAGTCGGATGACTATACGTTTACTACCGCAGAGGCTACAGGGCAAGCAAAACCAGGTGGAGAGAACGTTGCTTCTGCTAATGCTGGGGCCAGGGTGGTTGCCGTCAGCAGCAACTGGGGTGGTGGTGATCAAGACAGCTTCTTCGGGGCAAACAAGGCCATAGATGGGGATGGCGGCACACAATGGTCTTCTGATGCTGATGGCAATGAGGCCTGGATAGAAATCGAATTGGCACAAACCTATGAGTTGGGTGTTATTGGGTTCTGGACGAGGACAATGGGGGATAGTGCCCAGATATCTAGCTTCAAAGTGATTACAGACGATGGCACGCAACTGGGGCCTTTTGATTTATCTGATGCTGCAACAGTTTACTACTTTGACGTTCAAACGAAAGCGAATAAGCTACGTTTTGAGGTTGAGACCAGCTCTGGAGGAAACACCGGAGCTGTTGAGATTGAAGCCTACGCAAAGTAGCTCTGCTATCAATTGAATACACTGGCCTTGGGCTAATGACCGGTTGGTATGATGTGTAGTTCTCACCGCTTATCTTTGAATCAAAAAGGGGAATTTCCAAGGTGATAAACAGGATTATCATTGTAAAGATAGTCTTGCTAATTCTATTACTTGTAACGATTATTGGGTGCACAACGCCATCACAAGAGCCTGCACCTGTTCCGAAAGTAAAGCTTGAACCTTCTTCCGTTCCAACTCCTGCAGCTTCAATCATATATAAAATCGAGTTTGTAGCGGATTGGAGCGAGAAAACCCATCCCAACGATTATCCACAAGGCGCACATTTTTCACCTTTTGTGGCCTATTCACACAATGAATCTTTAGAATCGCTAATCTTTACTGAAGGTCAAGAACCAACTCCTGGAGTCGAATAAGTGGCTGAGACTGGAAGTACAACGCTACTAATTCAGGAATTAGATAGGCTTGTCAGCTTAAATCTGGCATTTGGGAGTGTAAAAGGTAAGCTTTTCAATTCTTCTGGAGTTGATACTTCTGAACTGGAAGTTACGAAAGATTATAGTTTCATAACATTTGTGAGTATGATCGCTCCAAGTCCAGATTGGTTTGTTTCTCAGACGTTTAACTTGTTGAAAGACGAAGCTTGGATAGAAAAAATAGAATTAGAGCTTATAACATATGATGCAGGGGGTGATAGTGGAGAAACATTCACCTCCCAAGACATCGATACACTACCCAAAGGGGCGATAACCGTTTTCCCTGACAATTTGCAGCACTTGGGAAAAGTAGTTGTAACCCGCATAAACTAGTCAATCACCATGTGTGGGAGTACTTAAGAGCGGATTTATTCGAACCACAGCCAGGGCTTATAAGTCCTATTGTTTAGCTTAAATTCTACAACTACAAAATCATTTGTTCCTCTAGTTGAACAATCGTCTGTTTTGTTACATCGGTCATAATCGATCTGATTCGTAGGAGTATAAATAGATCTCA
>CAYFUV010000020.1:0-14094 GCA_964346435.1 uncultured Candidatus Bathyarchaeia archaeon
GGGTAATTGATCCCTTGCATATTCCCAAGCGATGATTCCACTCGATTGTCTCGAACATACAAACTCCTGGTAGGACAATAGACCCGCCGCCTCCATAGCCCCATAGGGTCATTTGACAGGTATGAATCCCTATCTTAACATCACAAGCATTGTAATGTTTATTTACGCATACAGGCGTTCCATAGGATGTCATGCCTATGAATTCATAATCTTCTTTTCTTTTTACAACATTCTGGACTACGGAGATCCCACTATCTAAAACATCCCGACCAAGCTTCCACATTAGTTCTTCTTCAGTCGTTTCTCTAAGACCGCCGTTACCGACTATTATTAGTGGTTCTGCACCTGCCTTTTTCACCGCCTTTATTAATCGAGGAAGAATAAGCTGGTATCTGGTAGGCCTTGCAAAATTATCTATGATTAAGGCTACTCTCCTAGCCCCATCAAGTAAATCTGACAAAGGTTTTGCTTTTATCGGCTTTTCCAGAGCCTCTATTGTGGATTTGCCTGGATCCTCAAGGGGGGCTGGCAATTTCGGATGGACTAAGGCCAGCAGTTTCTCTTCAGGTATATCAATGAATTGTTTGCTAGTACCAAAAGGAATTTTTATAGCAGTCAATTTTTAATCAAGTTATGAATTGATAGAAAATCATATAATGCTTTGGATTTAAAGCCCTAACAAGTTAGCTGGATTCTCAGAAATCATGACGGAGATATCATCTTCACTAATTCCGTTTCGAAGCATTTCGGATATGAATTGCTCGAACATCTTAACAGGTGCAGGGTTTATCTTTTGGCCACCGTCCGTAGCCAGCACGCAGAATTCAGCCCCAATCTCCTTTATCACATCTGCAATTTTGGATGGTGGGGTCGGGTTCTTAGCTTGTGGGGTGCATATGATCCAATCATGTTCGAGTATGGCTCCTTTATCGATTGCCGCCTTCATTTCATCGATCTCATAATCTAGAAATTCTATCATTGGATGTGTCAGTAGGATCTTTTTTACACCAGCGTTTTCAGCAGCATCAAGAAGTTTTTTTGCTTCCGATTTTGAAATATGTCCAGTTCCTAGTATGACATCTTTCTCAGCCACAATTTTAAGTATTTGAAAAACTTCTGGAAGAAGTTCTTCATCAGGTCCTATAATAGATATGCCTTTGATCCCTTTGGGCAATTTCTTTGCCATAGCTGGAATCGACATTGCCTCGGATATAAAACGAGTCGAATGAAAAGTAGGCATCCAGACCTCTTTTGCTCCTAGCGTTATAGAATTCTCTACGGCGTGAGGATTGAGACCGCCTACGGTATTGTTTAGCGAAATGCTCCCTATAACCGGAAAACCAATAGATTCGCTGGCAAGGTAAGCTCTTTCAGGAGTTGGAAATAAATGGTTCTTTATCATAATGGCTCTTAGCCCTGCTTCCTTCGCTTGTGTTGCTGCCTCAATATCGTTTACGCTTCTAGGAAAAATATCCGGACCTGTATGTATATGTATGTCAATAGACCCCTTCATCAGCTCCATAGTTTTCAATTCATTAGTTTTCATCTATACAACCTCTTTTAGAACAATCATTTAACCCTCTTATCTTTCTTTAAACTATCTGCTACCCATTTAAGTCCCAGCCTTTCTAGCCCCTTTCGAGTTTGAAGGCCGGTTTTAACATCCCACATCCTGGCCTCATAGTACTCGTCGAGTATTCTCTCGAACTTATCTCTCTCAACGACCATTCCGCCACTTGGCCCTCCCCCCAAAAGAGGTTCTTCGAAGAACCTATCGGGTATAGTATCATACTTCCGATCAATTCCTTCTCTAGCATTGAAAGCCTTTTCTAGGTTGAATGCCCGCTCACCAGCCATTAGCATCTCCTCCTCTGTCAAGTCGAATCCGGTGCAAGCATTATAAAATCGGGTAGCGAGCTCAACTCCTTTTTTATATAAATATTCGAAAGTAGCAGACCTATAAAAAGCGAATTTACAAAGTCCCAGAAGGTCTCCAATCGTTACGAAGTCCTCGCTCCATTTGAGAAGTCTACCTTTCCCCTTTACTCCTTTTCTAAGATCCGACGCCTCTTCGCTTCCAAACAACTTTTTCGCCTCTTTTGGAGTAACGAATTCCTCTATGTATGGATTAGAGCGGAGGTGATCGGCTCCTCTTGTTCCAGTTGCATAGGAAACAGCTCTAACTGGCATCCCCCTAGGATCACCCGCCGACATCTCGACACCCTTTACTTGCATAGCAAATCTTTGAGCCCCTTTCCCAATTTTTTCAGCAGCTCTCTTGGTCCCTTCCGCAAGTAGATCGCCTATTCCTTCACGGTATGCTATCCGCCTTGTTGCCTCAAACATGGTCTCGGCATTTCCGAAATTAAATTTCAAGCCGTCTGTATCTTCGTCAGTAAGCAGTCCTTTTTCGTAGCATTCAAAAGCAAAAGCAATTGTATCGCCTATGCTTTCGCAATCAATCCCAAGTAAGTTGTGCAGATGAGCCCCATAGATTATTACCTCTGGATCAACTATTCCGCAAGTTATGCCTCTGGCTATAGATTCCCACTCCATCTTGGCTACTATGCCCGCATATTCGCCATGAGGTATCATGAATTCCCTTCTGCACATTACAGGGCAATTGTGACAAGAACCGGCCTTGACGCTGTACTCATTCCTGAAAACATCCGGATGCAAGGTTTTCCATTTGTATTCTCCGAATCTCCAATTTTCAGCACCATGTATCCCATATTTTGCTCTATGTAGGATAAACCTAGGAGTTCCATATTTTGTAGCAGGCGCTACATATGGATCAAGCTTTATAATCTTTAGATATTCCTTGAAGGCGCTTTGAAATGAGTCCTTATCGACTAGTCTTATATCTTCATTGCCTCTTGTGGCGATAGCCTTCAAATTTTTTGAGCCAAATACTGCCCCTCCTCCGCATCTAGCATGCGTCCCGATCTGTCCATCGCTCATTACAGCAGCGTATCGAACCTTGTTTTCGCCAGCCGGCCCTATACAGATCGTAGAGATATCCCCATCTTCAAGTTCAGTTTGGATACGTTTATGTGTGTCAACCGTATAGGAGCCCCAGATATGAGATGCGTCCTTTAATTCAATCTTATCTTTATCGATAAAAAGATAAACGGGATCAGAACTCGCCCCGCCTATAATTAAAGAATCATAGCCTGCGTGCTTTAAGTTCAATCCACAATAACTCATAGAGGCAGAATCACCATGCAGGCCGCTGAGTGGTGATTTAAATGTCAAAGTAGCTCTACTGGCAGCTGGTGTTGCTGTTCCCAGTAGTGCGCCTGGAGTAAAAACTAGTATATTATTCGGACTCAAAGGGTCAATTCCCGGGCTCAATTCTTCATACAATATCTTGGAGCCAAAACCGCGTCCCCCGATATACGTCCTTGCAAAATCAAAATCAAGATCTTCTATCTTATGCTTTCCGGAAGTAAGGTCCACACGTAGAATCTTTCCAGCATAGGATCCCTTGATCATTATTTTGAAGCCTCCTTGACAATCTTATTCAGACCTTTGATAGCAACGGCGCCAGAATGCGAAGGTCGTCTGAATAACTTCTCTATAGCTAAAACGGATGCGAACTCTCTTCTCCGACTGCTTATCTCTCTTGGGTCTGATCTATTAGTTAAACGCAAAACCTTAGCTGGGCAATACTTTACACAAACAGGATCGCCCCCACAAAGATCGCATTTAAGAGCTCTATTCGTCTTCGGATCCATTGTTATGACTCCCAAGGGGCATACCTCAACGCACGCTTTGCATCCATTGCATTTCTCCTCATCGATAATTATCGCACCTAGTTTGTTATCTAGTTTAATTAAATCTAAGGGGCAAGAATCTAGGCAAAGTGTACAGTGGTTACAAGTAACAGGGACTTCTATGCCGCCTTCGAAGGATACAACATTTATTCTCGACCTAGTCGGATTAAATACATCGAAATGTTCAAGTGAACACATCCTCTCGCATAGCTTACATCCTGTACAAAAACCTTCTAGGGATTCAGGCATTGGGGCATAAATTATTGCTTTTCTCATAAATTGATTCAAATCCAAATACTCAATATGATTAAGTAACCTATGCAATCCCAATAGTCTAATCATGGACGATTAGATAATTGAATTGTGCACTAAACTTCTATTTTTTTATTAGTATCCTAAACCTCAATATAAAAAGTTAATTCATTAGGTATGCACTTTATTCAGGATTTTAGGATAAAAAGAGAAAAATTTGAGATTTTTGCAAAGCTTGTCCATAATAAATAAGGTATCGATGGTAGCCCAGCGATCTTTAACATCCCAAAGAACTTCGAGATGATCAACAAGATAAGGACCCATAGGATATTGGTCACAATAAGTCCTAATAGAATTGATTTAAGACCGAAGAATGAAGGTGACCACATATTGCACGAGCTAAGCGTGAGCTAAATAAATTAGCTACTATATTATTTAAGGAATTTTTAAAACTTTAAGCTGTTAATTTCACCAAGGAATGTGCCATCCAATAAATAAATTTCGGCCTCGTCCATTTCCACACATTTTGAACGCAGAACCGGACCGAAAAAAACACTCTTATGACCCGAGCGTTCATTTCTATTCACGGGTTGCCCGCTCAACAATTCATTGAATGACGGGATAATAATAAATTCGGACGTTCGATTTTTTTCATCCGAAAGCAGATATTCCTTCTTGGATTTCGAGCTTGCGTACTTAATCGAAGAAGCTAGTTTTTTAATATCGCATTGGGCCTTTACCCATACCTGTCTTGTGCTTCCAAAGCCAAAATTGTCTCTTAGCGTAACAACAGGATGAAGATGGCCCATGACCAAATGCTTACATTCCAAAAGCTTAAAAGATGGCCAGGCATGACCATGAAAAATACCAATTTCATCGAGCACAATAGTCCCTTTCGCATCTATGATCTCTATATTCCTTGGGACTAATGCCTCCAGATTTCCGTCATGATTCCCCTGAACCACTTTGATATCCGGGACATACTTCGACATCTTCTCAAATAGATCAGGCACATCTTGCCACTCGCCTAATTCAATTCCAGTAACCGTATGTTTAATGTCGCCTAGAAAAATTAGGCTAGTTGGTTTGTAAATTTCTATTAGTTTTATGATTTTTTCCATTATCTTTGGCGTTTGAGAGGGAATATGGATTCCTTGTTCTGCGAGAGATACTTCCCATCCTATATGGAGGTCACTGATAATTAGAATTTTTTCAGAACCTTTTTGTAAAGAAAGAGCAGCAAAAGGGAAAGCGGGCGTTAATACTTTCAAAGCCAGGATTTTTCACCTGAATTCTTATATAAAATAACTTTCGGCAAAGTCATATATAATAAAGCTATTGCAAAATCTCCATAGTCGAAAAGAGTAGTAGCACATCCTTAGAAGAAGGTAATTTTTTACCATACGACTCTAGTGCGTACGTCCTATTTGTGGCATCTTTTTCAGGAATATTAAAAAAGATAAAGATATTGAAATTATGAGTATGAAGTGTGGATTGGTGAATTCAGGTATTATATGCGTGCTCAAGGTGTAGTCTTGGTATTCTCCAGTCTCAATGTTCATAATCCATACTTTCCATGTAAGGTTTCCTGGGATCTGGGATTTATCTGGATAGAAAGGTCCAAACCGAAATCTGCCAAATCCGACCATTCGCATCCAGAAAATCCATCTGCCCGATGATGCGTTTAACGAGTTATATTCATAAAGCCATATACGATTTTCCATCCAATTTATGGGGGTGTCGACATAGAGGTAAACCCCTTCATCCATGTCGAAAGTACTTTTTTGATTTCCTTGTATATCGGCAGTCCAAGCGATCAGAATTTGCGTGGAACTCCACCCGGCCATATCATAGTGAGATTGCCCTCCGGCCTTTCCTTCATTTGGCGGATTCCAGCTTACTTCAGGAGGAGGAGGAATGGGGGGCTGGCCGTATACAGACTCGCAACTAAGGATTGAAATTAATAAAATTGAAAAAAATATTGAAAGGATTATCCTTTTAGGTGCATTGGAATTAAGGAATTGCTTCAAAAAATCTATCACATTCTAAGAGCTCTATAACGAATGAATTATATTTCAATATATTTTAACACTTGAGCTCTCACTCTATTTTCCATTCATGGACTTTAAGATTTTGTTCATCGTATTGAGCTTTAGATAATTCTCTAGCACTCGTGTGCGCGTTATCAAAAGACGAGCCAATATTAGCTTAGTGTTCTTTTGATATGGTTTCCAATATATCCCTGGCCCTTTTTCTAGCTGCCACGTAGATTTTTTCCTCTGCTACCTCTTTTTTCACGAATTCATCCAAAACTTTGTAAATATCCAGAAGATTCTTTCTTCTATCTTTTTTGTCCAGAGGCTTATTTCCTTGAAGTTTTATATCCCCTTCCCAAAAACCCTCAGAAAAGTACCAATCCTTAAACCATGTACATCCTGATTTCCATAATAAATACCCGATGGGAGTAACTGGAGCAGGGATATCGAGTTCTAATCCCTTCTTTGTTTCTTCATGGTTAAGGTAAATTACCATTATGCGTGAGCCTGGAGGAAGGAGATCTAAAAGATATCCGAATATTTTTTCATCCAATCCGATTTTTGAGAGATCAAAATCTGGCGATGAAATGAATTTTATATGATCTTGGTAATAAATCTCAAGCCAGGGCTTGTAGAATCTTCCTCTCCCAGAAAAATATTTGCCTTTTATTACTGGTTCTACTGAGGCCTCTTTTCTACTTTTTTTTAAAAATAACTCAAAGTTAGTCTCTTCAGCAAATCTTCCTTTTAATACATTTTTAATTTGGATAGCAAATCCGTTTATTCTTTTTCCACTGATTGAAGATAACAAATTTTCCAAAGGGCACACTTTCTAAGTATCAATCCAAATTCGCTTTGTTATATCTCATGTAATGTAAATTACAAATAGGAGAATACAATTATGAGAATTTTCCTATTATCGCAAAATATAGCCACGTTACGATATAGGATGGGATATAATAAAAAATTCACTATACGTCCATGTAACGCATGTTAAACACATAATAATATGAATAAATTTTATATTTTTCAAATATTTATTTTGTTAATCTCTGCCTTGTATGAGAGGAAAAATCCTTCTGAAGATTCTCTAGAGTGTTTACAATTTGAATACCGGTAATGGAGGTAGCTGGAGAGACTATTTCAAGCAGATTCCATTAGAGATAGAACCGTTAATAGATGACTCGACTCTTAGAGACGGAGTCCAAATGCCAGGAATAGCCATTTCCCCGGAGGATACCGCAAAGATCGCCTATAAGCTTGATCAGTTGGGCGTGGATAGGATCGAGCTTTTTCATTTCCAAAGACAAGATATGAAATCTGTAAGATTGATCCATGATTATGGCTTAAAAGCGAGGATAGCGGGATGGTGTAGAGCATTAAAAGAAGATCTTGATAATGCATTAAAATGTGATTTTGAAGAAGTGGGCATCTCCCATCCTGTATCGTATATTCATCTAAGATCGAAATGGCCAGACAAAACTGATGAAGATCTGTTAAGAAGGGCTGTGGATGTAGTCGAGTATGCAGCAAGGGACCATGGATTGAGAGTATTTGTTCACGGAGAAGACGGAACGAGAGCTGATTGGGATTTTGAAAAAAAATTTATTAATGCGATAGCAAACGCGGGAGCTGAAGTCTATCGAATATGCGATACAGTGGGCATAGGTGTATCTGATCCAAAAACTCCAATTCCCAATGGTATACCGGAAAAAATTAGGAAGATAAAAGAGGAAACAAAAATAAGTTGCATAGAGATTCACGCTCATGATGATTTTGGTAATGCCGTTGAGAATACTCTAGCCGCTATCAGAACAGCCTCCGGTCTATATGATAAAATTTATGCCAGCACCACTTTTCTTGGGCTAGGAGAAAGAGCCGGAAATGCTGAGACAGAGAAGGTTATAATGAACTTATACATGCACCATGGTATCAAAAAATATAAGAAAAGTTTGAGTGCGTTCAAAGAGGTTGCCGATCTCATTAGCAATGCGACTGGAGCAGTGATCCCACCAAATAAAGCTATAGTTGGAGATTATGCATTTGCTCATGAATCAGGCATACATGCTCATGGGGTTTTAAGCAACCCTCTGACTTATGAACCATACCCTCCAGAACTCGTTGGAAATTGGAGAAGATTGACAATAGGAAAGCAGTCTGGAAAAGCGGCTATTAAACATAAGATCGAAGAAATTCTAGGACAACAAGTGGATACGAATTCCAAGAAACTTCAGCAGGTCTTTGACAGAATTAAGAATATGTACGAGAGGGGCAGAAAAGCATCGCTGAGCGATTTTGAATTTAGGAAAATCCTAAAGGAAGTTGGATACATAAAAGACTAGTAATTGGTAAGTGCTATGCTTTTTTGAATAATATTGGATAAAGAAAGTTTCTTTTCTTTAGAAATGTTTCAAAACGGTTTTTTTTAATGAACGTCGATGCTATTTTGGTATTGGATTTTGGCGGACAATATGCTCATTTAATTGCTAGAAGAATTAGAGAGTGCAACGTATACTCTGAAGTTGTTCCCGGGGGCATATCGTCAAAAGAGTTTCAAGATATAAGAAAAAAATTTCCCCTAAAAGGGATAGTGTTTTCTGGCGGCCCGTCTAGTGTATTCAAAAAGAGTTCTCCCAAAATTGATAAAGAATTGCTGGATCATTCAATCCCAATTCTTGGTTTATGTTATGGCCACCAATTATTAGCATTTATTTATGGAGGCAAAGTCCAAACTGGGATGAAGCATGAGTACGGAGTAGCCAAGGTCAGAATTGACAACGCATCTGGAATATTGAAGGGTTTAAAAGAGATTGAAAAAGTCTGGATGAGTCATGCTGACGTTGTAACAAAGATTCCTAAAGATTATGAAATTCTAGCGCGTACAGAGAATTGTCCAGTCGCAGCATTTATGCATAAAATAAAACCAATTTTTGGATTGCAATGGCATCCTGAAGTCACTCATACGGAAAAAGGGATGCTGATAATATCAAATTTTGTATTCGATATCTGTAAATGCGAGCCCGAATGGACAATGGAGAACTATATCAATAAAGCTATCAATGAAGTTAAGGAGACCGTCGGAGAAAGTAGAGCCATTATTGCATTAAGCGGAGGAGTTGATTCAAGCGCTGCAACAATTTTGTCATCTAAGGCAATAGGAAATAATCTGACAGCGGTATTCATCGACCATGGTCTATTACGCGAAAATTAGCCAGAGTTTGTTGAATCCACCTTTAAAAAATTTGATATGGATTTCACAAAATTGAACGAACGAGCAAGATTTCTAAAGAAACTGAAGGGCGTGATAGATCCTGAGGAAAAAAGAAAAATAATTGGTAGAGAATTTATCAAAGTTTTTGAAAAAATGGCAAAAAAGATCAATGCTGAATATTTGATACAAGGGACAATTTATCCGGATAGAATAGAATCTGGATTCAGCCGATTCTCAGATAAAATAAAAACCCATCATAATGTCGGTGGCATCCCTAGCAAGATAGCCTTTAAAAGGATTGTAGAGCCGCTAAGAGACCTTTACAAAGATGAAGTTAGAGGAATTGCCGAATCCTTAGGTTTACCAAGAAATTTAGCTTGGCGTCAACCATTTCCAGGACCCGGATTGGCTGTCAGAATTATTGGGGAGGTAACTAAGAGGAAATTAGAGATTATCAAAACAGCGGATAAAATAGTAACAGAAGAAATTGAAAAGGAAGGTCTTAGCAATAATGTTTGGCAATATTTTGCAGTTTTGACAAATACCAAGAGCACTGGAGTCAAAGGGGATGCAAGAGCTTATGGATATGTTGTGGCAGTCAGGATTGTTGAAAGTCAAGATGCAATGACCGCAAATTTTGCTAGGATGCCATATAGAGTACTTGAGAGGATCTCTACAAGGATTACTAATGAAATATCGGATGTGACGCGAGTTGTTTATGATATCTCAAATAAGCCAGCAGCCACAATAGAGTGGGAATAATTATAGCGCGCACTTAACATCGATGAAATCTCTATTTCGAATACTCAAAAAAAGTGTTAATAGCTCCACCATGAAGCTTTTTCTGTATAGCCCTCAGGTTCTGTTTCTTTAACAGTTGCCTTATCTACATCTAGGATAAAAATTGCATGAATGCGTGCGTTTTTTATCTCTTCTATACTCACAGGGGGATTACTATAATATATGTCGCAGAGTTTCTTAATTTCTTTCACTTCCTCCTCGGTCCTAAACCTCGAAGGTTTGGTAAGCGCTGGTGGAATCTGCATAATGTAATGAGGCGGGGTTCCCAAACAGAATTTATGAGCGAAATTGCTGTATCGTGTTATCTTACTAGCTATTCTAGCCCTGCAGTAGGTCAATGGATCAAGTGCATGCTCAGGAGGAATGAAGCCAGTCTCGATCTCTACAATTAATGTTCCCAAACCCTTGACGCAATACAGGTCACAAGATATTCCATCCAGTAAACGTTCCACTTCAACATCATAACCATGGATTATCAGATGCCTCGCACAGATGAGTTCCATTACTGAATGGCTTATCTTAACGATATGATCTCTGCGAAGCCCGATCAACCTATCTTTTAACATCTTCAATTTCTTTACAGTGCCTTCATCAGAGTCTTGTTGCAATTTATTGATCAGGACGTTTAGATCTTTCCGAAACTCATCCACTGTAATTTCCTTCCATGAAGTCTACTCAAGAATATTAGATAAAATTATTTAATATTTTATTAGGAAATTTTTATTAAATAGTTTAATAATAAATATATATTGCCTAAGTTTGGGAGCACGCTTTAAACGACTGCATTAAAGTAATTAGCGAACCGATCAAAACGACGAAAGGTCGGTAAGCGACAAAGAAATTACGTTAATGGGTTGGACAGACGGATAAGGCTTCGGCCAAGCTTGGGCATTTTTTATTTTGGTCAATTTTCTTATTCTAATCTATATTAAAATTCTTTATGTCCTAAAATATAGGAAATCGCGAGCTATCGACCCCAACAATTAAACACCTTCTTGATTCTGGTGCACAATTGAGCTATTGATGACCTTCTAAACTACGTAATTATTTTAAATATCTGCGCTATTAACGCTATAATTAGAGAAGGTTTTATTGATGGAAATAGTTGACAGAATGATCAGGGCAGCAAAACTAGATTCATCGTTTTATGAGGAAGTCGAGAAGGATACTAAAGCTACAAATCAAGCCTTGACTGTAGTCATTATTGTCAGCATTTGTACAGGTATCGGCGCTGCAATTGGAGGGCACATGATTGGTGGTCCAGCGGGCCTTATTTTTAGCTCGGTCTTGGGCATTATCGCTGCTTTACTTGGTTGGTTGATCTGGTCTTTCATTACTTATTTTCTTGGGACAAGATTGTTTAAAGGGCCTAAGACAAAAGCCACCTATGGTGAACTTCTCCGGACTATTGGCTTTTCTTATTCTCCCGGAACTCTTAGAATTCTAAGCTTTATCCCAATACTTGGAGGAATCATCGTTTTCATAGCTCTAATATGGAGTCTTGTGGCTATGGTCGTTGCGGTAAGACAGGCACTTGATTTCTCCACAGGCAGAGCAATCGCCACATGCATTGTTGGTTTCTTTGTTTTGGTAATCATCTCGACTGCTGTTGGCTTATTTACAGCCAGGCTTTTTACTCTCTAAAAGATTGAACATTGTAACAAAAACACATTTACTCTTTTTTTATTTTTTTTGCAAGCGCCAAATTTAACTAGCACATGCTTTTTTAAGCGTAGTGGTTGCAAAGATTTTTAAATCAGTATAATATACGGCATAAATTTGAGATTTAATGACTATGACTAGGTCCGGTTATACGAGAAATATTGGCGCTTCAGCCGTATTCGGAGGATTATCGATTGTCCTTGCCGCTATTACTGCGCCATATCTTCCAAGAATGCCTGGATGGGGTATCGCATTTATCGATCCGGTGAGCATAATTTGGATAACTGCTTACCTAATTTTTGGTTTCTTCACAGGCATCACCACAAGCATAATTGGGACTCTTGGTTTAATGTTCTTTGATCCATTTACTCCCATTGGCCCTGCGATGAAATTTCTTGCAACGATGCCCATTATATTATCTTTTGATTTAGGTCTGAGATTGTATAGGAATATTGCTCACTCTGGAGAGTCCTTAAAATCACTGAAGCGCTATATTCCACTGAGTATCCTCGGAACCGTAACTCGAGTCGTGATCATGGTATTCGTCAATATTCTACTCTTCATCTATATTTTCGACCTTGGCTATGCCAAGATCAATTTGTTCGGGGCCGAGTTATCCTCATGGGATGCAGTAATAATAGTTGCCATGCTGATTAATGCTGAACAAAGCTTGTGGGATTGCATGATACCTTATTTTATTAGTTTCTCAGCGAGACTTTATGACCAGTTCAGATTCTGGTAGGTATCCTTATTAGCGCATGCGCCTTTCATTAGGGCGTGTAACGTTCTAAAATAGTCAGTCCTTCATCATTTAATCTAGAAATTCTTAACGCTATAAATACAGGAATTTGACGTGCTTTTCCTTTTTTCTGGGACGCGCTGATGCAAAAAGCTAAACCTTATCTCGTATTACTGCAGTTTACTTTCGGCATGAATTATCGAAACGTTCTACTAGGAACTGTTACTGCAACCCATTTTGCAAATGACGGATTAGACATGATTCTTCCAGTAATCCTTCCAATTCTAGTTGAAAAATTTTCCCTCTCATTCTTTCAAATGGGCCTTGTTATTACTAGCTATTTTTTATCTGCCTCCTTATTACAGCCTCTTCTTGGGTATGCGTCAGATGTTACTGGGGGAAAGAAGATCTACTTATGTGGTGGATTACTAATTTTGGCAATTTCCTTATATCTAATACAGTTTGCTAGCAACTTCATATTCACAGCGGTAATCGCTTTTATCGCTGGGGTAGGATATAGCATTTATCATCCCGAGGGGATGGCATTCATCGGTTACTTTTTTAAAAAAAGACGAGGATTGGGGATGGGGATACATGGATTAGGTGGAAGTGCAGGTCGAGCGTTCTTCCCTTTGATTACGGCCACTTTCGTTAGTTTATACGGATTAGGCCCTTCACTCTTTTTTGTCTTGCTTATAGGTTTGGGAGTCAGCCTCTTTGCCTTCTGGACATTGAAGGAAATTAGTACTCCTATAGATAAAAAATTTCCACTAAAGCAAATAGGGTGGATTGTTATTCTAGTTACGATAATACACGCTTTAGGTTCAGCTTTTTTTTATGGAACGATTAGCTTCGTCCCAACATTTTTCGTAAATGTACTCAATGCCGATATTATTTGGAGCGGACTATCTATTTTTATAATGACTTTGGCTGGGCTCATAACTCAACCTGTTGGTGGTTACCTGTCTGATCATGTAGGCCGGCGTAAGGTTCTCGCGATTAGCTCCTTCGGCTCAGGTATGGGTTTCTTCGTATTTCTAATGCTTTCTCCACCCATTTCTTTGATAGCATTAGCTTCAACTGGTTTCTTTATGTTTTTAGGATTCCCGATGCCAGCAACGATAATTAGTGACATAATTCCTAAAGAAGCTTTAAGTACCAATATCGGGATAGTCTCAGGCATTGGAGGAATTGGCGCCGTAATTTCACCAATAATTGTTGGAAAGTTTGCTGACCAAATTGGTCTGCATCAAGCCCTTTTTGTACCGATATTATTCATTATTCTGAGCGGCGTACTTACGCTTCTACTTCCCGAGAATAAGAATAATTACTGAATGGCTTGGTACGCACTCTAAGTTAAAAATATTTTTTGCCTAGAAACTAACGTTTCCTAAATGGGGTCGCTGCCAGAACCATTACGCTTTTAATTAAAATGTTCGCTCCTATTAATGCTATTAGATAGCCAAGGAAAGTAAACCATTCGAATTCTTTTATTACTAATTGATTAATGAGCCAAGTCGCTCCGAACCAAAAAATTAATCCAGATATCGTTCCCGCTTTTTTTTCTACAGCATCCTTCATAATGAATCTTGCTGCAAGAATTGGTATGTGGAAAAA
>CAYFUV010000021.1:0-6602 GCA_964346435.1 uncultured Candidatus Bathyarchaeia archaeon
CGGATATTAATTGGAGAAAATCATGCCGAAATTCATGACCCGTAATGAAGATTGGTACATTATTTGCATCACTAAACGGGGAATACGCGGTAATTGAACTATTTTCCTTCTGTTACGTATATTTGTTACGTAAGCGTTTACTTAATTATGTGCGATCAAAGAACAAAATAAGGATGAAGATGGCTATGTCAAAGAAAAAAATTATTATTGGATCAATTGCAATCCTGGTAATCGGGGTAATGATTATTTTAATTTCGACGAGAAATAAAGGCAATCAAGGAATTGCGGTGGAAACTGCAAAAGTTGAACGACACAAAATCGTGGAAACGGTTACTGCGACAGGAAGAATTCAGCCTAAAACAAAGGTCAAGATAAGCGCTGATGTTGCCGCGAAAATTACCGACTTGAATGTAAAAGAGGGTGAATGGGTTGAGAAGGGCAAACTTCTTGTACAATTGGATCGGGAGCGTTTTTTAGCTGCAATGGAAAGCGCAGAAGCAAATTTGAAGGCAAGCGAGTCTAATGCTACGTTGGCAAAAGAAAATATGCTCAAAGCTGAAAAGGATTATGTTCGAATCAAAGAATTATTCGAACAAAATCTGGAAACCCAGGCAAATTTAGACCAAGCTTATGCGGCTGACAAAACGGAAAAAGCACGTTACAATTCTGCGTTACAGCAGGTAGAGCAGGCAAAGGCTGCACTTAAACAAGCAAAAGATGATCTGTCCAAGACCACTATCTATGCGCCAATATCCGGAACTATAAGTGAACTCAACAAAGAAGTAGGTGAAATTGCTCTTGGTTCTCAATTTCAAGAAGATGTGATCATGACTATTTCCAAGCTTTCCGGAATGGAAACATTGGTGAATGTTGATGAGAACGATGTTGTTTCTTTGGCTGTGGGAGACAGTTCAACAATAGAAGTGGATGCATTGCCAGATCAAGTTTTCCATGGTGTAGTAAGTGAAATTGCCAGCAGTGCAACAATCACTGGATCAGGTACCCTTGACCAAAAAACCGAATTTGAGGTTAAAATTTCTATCACCGATCCTGGCAGAGAGTTAAGACCTGGCATGACTGCAAGTAGTGATATTATTACAGAAATCAGGGAAGACGCGCTTGGTATCCCCATTCAATGCGTCACTGTTAGAACTCCAAAGCAGTTAAAAAAGAAAGAACCAGAAGCTGGTGGTGTTGCTATTGCTGACAATTCATCCGAAGAAAATTACGTTCCAGATAAAGATGGCTTTGTAGAAGTGGTTTTTATCGTGGAAGATGGAATTGCGAAGGCAAGACAGGTGAAAACCGGCATCCAGAGTGAAACTCACATTGAAATTATCGAAGGATTATCTGAAGGTGAAGAGATTGTTACTGGAAGTTATCGTGCGATAAGTCAAACATTGCAAAATCAATCCCGGGTAGAAGTAAAAAAAGCGGATTAGCAAAAATAAAATCGGTTTCTGTTATGCGATCAATTTATGAAAAAATTGAATCTTTAAAAATAGCTCTTTCAGCTATAAAGGAAAATAAAACCAGGGGCATCCTCACAGTTCTTGGAATCATTATCGGAATTTTGGCAGTTATTACAACAATGACAGTGGCAAACGGGTTGGGGAATAATTTTAAAGAAAGCATATCTGCTATGGGCTCCGATGTGCTCTATGCGTCAAGAATGCCCTGGATCATCAGCGGCAATTTTTTCGAGTATCGGAACCGACCGAATTTAACATTCAAGCAGAGTGAAAAATTAGAGCGTCGTTTAAAAAGCGCCAGAGCGGTAAATCCATCAACCAGCACAATAAATAATGTTAAATACCGCTCCAATGTGCTGGAAGGGGTTCCTGTCATTGGAACGACTGAGGATCAGATTGTCGTTTCAACCTCACTGCCGGATTTTGGCAGATTTTTGACTTCATTCGATGTGCAGAATAAAAAATTTGTCTGTGTTATTGGCACTGAAATAAAAGATCATCTTTTTAAAGATATTGATGCGATAAACAAAAAGATGAAGATCGGTCGCTATAATTTCCGTGTAGTTGGCATTATGGAAAGACAGGGGAGCTCCGGTTTTTTTGGCGGACCCAATTTTGACAGGCAGCTTTTTATTCCAATCAGTACTTTTATGAAGGCGTTCGGTAGCCGAAACCGTCAATTTAATATCGCTGTGAAAGCTCCGAGTCAGGAATCCATGCAAGATTTCAGGTATGAAATTATTGGTGAAATGCGAAAAATAAGAAAATTGAAGCCAACTGAAAAGGATGATTTCTCCATAAATTCCATGGATACATTGATGAATGCTTATAATAATGTCATGGGTGTGGTGATTCTGATCGGTCTGGCGGTTACGAGTATATCCCTGTTTGTCGGCGGAATCGGGGTGATGAATATCATGTTCATTTCTGTGACGGAAAGAACCAGGGAGATCGGTATCCGAAAAGCGCTTGGTGCAAGACGAAGAGTAATTCTTTCACAATTTCTATTTGAAGCTTCTGCGATTTGTCTAATCGGGGGATTATTGGGATTAATAGTTTCTTTTGGTGTGACCTCTCTTATTAACAAGCTTGTGCTGCCAGCTGCTGTCTCAATGCCGATTGCAATTATAGCTTTACTGATTTCTATTCTTGTTGGTGTTTTGTCCGGGATCATCCCGGCGTTTAGAGCTTCCCGATTGAATCCGATTGAAGCGTTGAGGTATGAGTAAAAAAATGTTTAAAGTAAACGAAAATTTCTGCAAATAAGGCTAAAAAAGAGGATTAAAAATGTATATCCTTGAAGCATTTAAAATGGCAATTAAAGCCATCATGTCTCATAAATTAAGATCTTTTCTTACTTTAATAGGAATTATCGCTGGCATTGCTTCAATTATTGCCGTTATGACGGGCATTTCTGTAATTCAGACAACTATTGAGAAGGAAATAAGTGTCTTAGGTACCCAGACGTTTCAAGTGCAAAAATGGGCTGCAGGCGGTCCAATCAGTCAAGAAGAAATGCGAAAAATTATGAGAAGAAGGCCGACTACGGTTGAACATACCAACGCGATCAGGGATAGAGTTAAAACAGTTGACCTTGTTGGAGCAGAATTGTGGAGTTTCGGACACGTCGCTAAATACAGGGATATAAGCACTAATCAAAATTTGACCATTTGCGGCGGTACGCCGGAATATCCGGAGAACAATACACACTACGTTGAAATTGGATTAAATCTCACCAACGAAGATGTAAAGATAGGTAGAAGTGTGGTGGTGCTTGGTCATGCTGTTGCCGAGAAATTATTTCCGTGGACTGATCCTCTGCAAAAAATAATAAAAATTGATGGCAGGAAATACCGGGTCATTGGCGTAATGGAAGAGAAGAAATCAGCATTTGGTGGTAATTTCGATAATTACCTGCTGATACCGATTACTAGATTTAAACGAATATATGGAATGCGAGATAATCAGGGAAGAGATCGTTCTGTTAATATAACTGTTCGAGCAAGATCACCTGGCTTGCTTCAAGAAGCCATAGCGGAGACACGGGGAGTAATGAGAATGGAAAGAGGTCTCAAACCAGACGAAGAAGACGACTTTACCGTTTTTACAAATGAAAGTAACATTAGGACATTCAATGAGACCACGGCGGGAATAAAAGTCGGCGCTTTTGTCATTGGCATTGTCGCACTAATTGTTGCTGGAATCGGAATTATGAACATTATGTTCGTATCGGTTACGGAACGAACCAGGGAAATAGGAATCAGGAAGGCGTTAGGAGCGAAAAGAAAGAATATTCTGATGCAATTTCTGTTGGAAGCACTAATCCTGAGTAATATTGGAGGTGTTTTTGGTGTTGTAGTGGGATTTGGACTGGGAAATATTGTAAGTATGCTTACTAACTTTGCGGCTAATGTGCCGCTTCAGTGGGCAATTGTAGGAGTTATATTTTGTACCAGCGTGGGACTCACTTTTGGCTTCTGGCCTGCATTTAGGGCATCAAGACTGGATCCGATTATCGCTTTGCGGTACGAATAATTTTAAATTCGAATTACAGATTGTAAATCTTGGATAAAACAATCTCTTTAGTTTTCTTCCTTATATAGAAATAAAAAAAGGATTCTCTTTAAAATGATACTCCCTGTTTCGTATTATTCCCGCCCAACCCTTGAAGTCCTGGAAGACCTGATTGGAAAGGTCCTGGTCAGGAAGTCAGAAGAAGGCTTGACTTCAGGGATTATCGTGGAAGCTGAGGCTTACACAGGGGAAGATGACCCGGCTTCTTATGCTTTCATAGGGAGGACGAAAAGAAGTGAAATAATGTACGGGCCGCCGGGAAGGGCCTTTGTCCACTTTGCCTTGGGATTGCATCATATGCTCAACCTGGTAACAGAAAGAGAAGGTTTTCCGGCTGCCATTCTAGTCCGGGCTCTCGAACCTCGTGAGGGGATTTTGTTGATGAAGAAAAGGCGAAAGACCGAGGAGCTTTATAACTTATGCTCAGGACCAGCCAAGATATGTCAGGCTTTTGCTATAGATCGTTCTCTCCACGGTGTCTCCCTTTTTTCTTCAAGGTCTCCACTTTTTATTAAAGAGCGAGAGATAAGACAGAAAGCAGAAAGAAGAAAAGAAAGAGAGAGAAGAGAGGAAAAAGATACAAGACAGAAACGAGAAATAAGAAAGGAAAGAAGAAAAGAGTTAATCTGGACGTCAAGGATAGGAATTGGGGAAGGAAAGGAGCGGCTGTGGCGGGCCTACCTTAAAGGAAGCCCTTTCGTCTCAGCTAAATAGGCCCATATTCCCCATATTAAGATCAAAAAGCACATAACAAAATCATCCTAAGTTGTTATTATATAACAAGATAGATAATAATCATGACAGCCAAAATGAATAATAAAAACGGTTAAACTTATAAAAATCGGGGCTATAGTTCTCAGGCACAGTCAATATATCATGTATCAAATGGTTCTAAATACGTATATATTATTAATAAATACGAAAGGAGTATGGAAACATGAAAAAAAATTCCATTATTGTTCTATGTACTGTCTTCCTTGTGCTTCCGTCCTTTAGTTTTAGCTGGCAAGACCAGGAGCATCAACACAAGCATACAGGCCTCAAACAATATGAAGAGCGACAGAAACGGTACGAAGATCGATGGTATTGGCAGATGCCTCGACGTGTAATGGATGAGCTTGATATCGGACCAGGGATGAATGTGGCTGATGTCGGATCAGGAATCGGATATTTCACCCTCAAGCTGTCTGAAAGAGTAGGAAAGACAGGGAAAGTATATGCCTCCGACATTGACGAAAATGCACTCGCCTTTTTGGATAAGCGCCGGAAAGACGCAGGTTTGGATAATATCAGCATAATTCAAGGCAGAGAAGATGATCCAATGATACCGAAAGCTTCTGTTGACTTGGTTTTGATAGTGAATACCATTCATTTAGTAAAAGAAAAAACGGTGTTCCTTAACAATATCCGCAGTAGCCTAAAAGAGAAGGGGAAACTGGTTTTTATCCAATGGGATGCACAGAAGATGGATTCGGAATTACCTGGATGGGATAGCAAAGATCGAGAGCTTTACACGATGCATACAATGCTTAAAATGATTTATGATGCGAACTATGAAGTTCTTGAGATAAAGGAGTTTTTGCCTATGCAGTTGATCTACATATGTCAGCCTTCGGATACATCCGATACAACTTAATAGCTATTCTCTCTCATAAAGTTGATATGGGGAATATTTATTTCTGTTCGATTACGGACATTAACTGTTTATAAATGATACAGTATGTATCATAACTGTCAGAAAATCCCAAGAAGATGAAATTGGCATGTTATTTGCTTCTAATATCCATATAACTTTAAATTAGTTAAAGAAACAAATATGGAATTCATTGAAATTTCGCAAAAACTCCCAAATAACCAAGAAAAAGAGCAAATATGGTAATTCTCACCAAGCAAGAAGAATTATTCATGCTCGCCATACTCCGTCTTAGAGAGCCGGCCTATCTGGTCAACCTACGCAATTTTTTACTTGAGCGCACAGGCAGAGATTGGGCATTCGGTTCTTTGTATATCACCCTGGACAAGTTGAGAAAGAAAGGATTCGTGGAAACGTATACGGGCAAACCCAAACACACCAGAGGAGGCAAAGCCATCCAATATTACATGCTGACGGAAGAAGGCCTGCGGGCTTTAGGTGAGGCCAAGACACTCCATGATGTCATGTGGAAAGGATTTTCCTCTCCGCTTTCTAAGAAAATGGCTGCCAATGAAAAATAAACCAACGCCTCCCCGGCCAGCCTGGTGGTTCTTCAAGAAGTTTATCCCTCCAGAAGAGCGGAAATACCTGCGGGAGGCCATGCTAGAAATCTTTGAGGAGCTTTACACCACTCACAGCAAAGGAGCGGCATGGCTGTGGTTCTGGGGTCAATTGTTTCGCTCTTTACCCGCTTTATTATCAAACTCTTTGTATTGGAGTGTTCAAATGATTAAAAATTATACGAAAATCACTTTCAGAAACCTCAAAAAGCACAAAGTTTATTCATTCATCAACATCACTGGCTTGGCCATCGGCATAGCCTGTTGTCTTATCATTTTTCTATGGGTTCAGAATGAGCTCGG